>BDTG01000037.1 GCA_002897695.1 bacterium BMS3Abin14 | reverse complement strand
TGCTGGAACCCGACAGACAGGTCAAGCACAACCAGTTCGTCGCCCTCAAGGCTGTTTTGCCCGACCAGCTCATTTTTATAGGGAGACCAGTTCAGAAGTGCATAGGAACCCTCCTCTTCTGTGTGTCCTGATCCGATCCCAATCGTCATGGGGGGAGACCCTGAAGTCGGAGGGGGCAACTCCCGGATGGCGGCTGTTTTGACGGGCTGCGGAGGGAGCCCAAAGCGGGCCGCAAGAACACGGCGCCGCTTTTCTTCGGTTTCAAGGGAAGGGGCATTCCCCTGGACTACCAGAAGATACTGTTGATAATCCAGAAGAGCATCCAGAATCAAAATTTGCTGTTCCTGGTCGAACTCTGCAATTTGTCCAGGTATGGACGAAAAATCACTTTCCAGGATGCCGTTTAAGGCCGCCATCATTTTAGAGTCCAAAAATTGCAGACGGGAATAGAGTTTTTTCTGGCTCGAAGGGACGTAATCTACATTGAGTAGCAGGGGGGACTCTGATCGTTCCCGTCTTGCATCATCTATCTCGATAATCCGGTAAAACAGGTCAACCGGGAGATACCAAACTTTTGGATTCTTGAGGACCTCATCGGGGACGACGATGTCCAGGAGTTCAGCAAGCTTGTAGGCGCAGTTCTCCCTCAAGAAAAAATACTGAAACTTTTTGCCGACGATTTCCCAAAGGTGAAATATAAGGAGTTTCTGCTCATAATCCGTCAGATTCAGGTGATATTCCCAGATGTCCCTGAATTCGGTGTGCGAATATACAAGGTCTTTCGTGTAGAAATACCGGTCGGAGAAACCCGCTTCGTATCCTCCGAAGAGGCCCTTTAATACATAGGTGAATGTATTTTCCCCTTCCGGTATCAATGCCCCGTAGCTGAGGGTCAGATCAAACAATCCTGCATCATCCGGTGAGTCCGTGTTGAACTTGAGGAAAGCATGGCCGAATGTTGACGCTGGGTTCCCAAGATATCCGCTTACCATCATCACGCTGACTGATTGTACCGTCTCAGGTATGGCCCATTTTTCAAAGCGTCGGCATCCAGGGTTCCCGGGCCGAAAATCAGGAAGGGACACCTCGTGCGATAACCAGTAGTAGCGTGCCGGAAACCTGCATCGTGGATCCTGATCCCGGTTGCCGGCCCAAGGATGAAAATATGCGGCAATGGTGGCTTTTAATTCAGCCAGCGGATCGGCCTTGCCCTCTGGCGAAAGGAAAAAATCTTCGGAAAGCACCGTGCTTCGTTTACCATCTTGACTATAATGGAGAAGTTTCAACCAGGTCGGGTCTCCGGCCAGCCCCCTCAGCTCCTCCGAGGGGATGTCTCCATAAGGGGACGGGGCGTCCCCCGAGGCACCGAATGGGCAGAAAAGCACACCGAGCGGAATTACCCAGAGGAGTAGCTGGCGAACATACATCGGTAGCATTATCGCTGCAGATAAAATAAAGGGTGTGCTCGTGAAAAACACACCCTTTCAAGGGTTAATCTTCCCGAAAAGTAATCAAAGACTATAGTAACTGTTGGAGGTCACAATGTTGAAAAGCGCTTCCGCTTTTTCAAAACGGGACTGGGTGGTGAACTCAGAAGTCATGACAAAATGGCCTACATCGCTGCGCAGGGTGGAAATAAAAAGTTCTTTCTGCGCAGCTTCGATACCGGCGAGAGCGGTAAGGGCGTCCAGATAGCCGCCACTGCCGTTTGCCAGCTCCTGGAGGAGAAGGTCTTGTGAATCATAGACAAAGGCGGCCATTTTCTCCTTGCCACCCCCGCAGCTATCAGGGGAGCTGATGTTGGAGCTGATAGCTGTTGTTCCCAGGTCCCAAGTTACGTTGGTGACGGCGGCAACCCCATCACTATGGGGTGCGATCATGGCACCAAGACCACAATCGGTATAGATGTCGGCAAATTCACGGCCAGCCACGGCAGGCTGAGCGAAGGCGCACACAACCAGTAATGCCAGACCAACATACTTTAACGATTTAAGCATCCTTTCCCCTTTCCACATAGATTCCATCAGTTAATAGTTGTTATCCCTCCCTGGTCAGGTTCTCAAACAGCTGTTTACTTTGTACTCCTGTTTAAGCGGTAGCTCCTTTTTTCTCACCTCCTTCTGACTACAGGTTAATCAAACGGTTTGCAAACAGCACCGGAAAACACGTTACAAAAAAGAGCTCTTTTGTTATAGAACACCGTTTCGTTATAGAACATCATTTTATTCATGTCAAAAAGTATATTCCGACGATAATCACTCCCAGCCTGCCTGTTGGCGCCGCGAAAGGCCTGGGGTCGGACCTTCCACCGTCGCTGTAGCTTCGCCGGGACAGGTCGCCGCGGTGAAGCTCGACGGCGTCGGAAGGAACTATTTCAGATACTTCTTCACTGCTGTCCGGTAAAATTTTTGAGTATCACTGTAACATGCTGAATATATTAGCTCTTTGGCACAATTATTATTTTTCGATTTGAACTCGCACCCGAGGTTTTGGGGGTGATACCTTCCTGACATCATAAAGGAGGGTATCTCAATGAACGTTGGTCAGTCTGTCTTCAGGCAACTACTTCAGTTTCTTCCTCGGTACGAATTCAACTGCTGCGTCCAACGATATTGGGGTGAGCATGGCACCAGAGGCTTCTCCACATTTGACCAGTTTCTTTGTCTGGCATATGCCCAGTTAGCGGGTCGCGAGAGTTTAAGGGACATCGAAACGTGCTTGAACTCTCATCGGGAAAAACTTTACCATATCGGCTTTCGAGGTAAAATTGCCCGGTCCACTCTTGCCGATGCCAATGAACGTCGCGACTGGCGTGTTTTTCAAGATTTTGGGCAAGTGTTAATTGGCATAGCACAACGGCTCTACCAGAATGAACCTTTGGCCATTGAGTTGCGACAGCCATTGTTTGCTTTTGATTCGACGACCATTGATCTGTGTCTCTCTGTGTTCCCTTGGGCTGAATTCCGCAAGGCCAAGGCTGCTGTTAAGATGCATACGCAGATTGATTTGCGTGGCCCAATTCCTACATTTGTGGCCGTTACAACCGGCAAGGTGCATGACGTCAAGATGCTTGACGCAATGCCTGTCATCGGAGAGGCCATCTATACCATGGACCGCGGCTACGTCGACTTCGCCCGGCTCTATGCGATTCATCTGCAGGGCGCTTTTTTCGTAGTGCGAGCCAAAAACAATCTGCGTTATCAGCGGCGCTACTCTTTGCCCAAGAACAAAGAGGCTGGCATTCGAGCCGACCAGATTGTTACACTGGTCACCCAAAAATCTAAGAAGGGCTACCCAGAGCCTTTGCGCCGGGTCAGCTACGTTGATAAAGACCGAAACAAACGATTGGTATTTCTCACTAACAATTTTAAGATTGCGGCACCAACGGTCGCCGCGATCTACAAACAGCGCTGGCAAGTGGAGCTGTTCTTCAAATGGATCAAACAACATTTACGAATAAAAGCGTTCCTCGGGACCTCACCCAATGCCGTCAAGAGTCAAATATGGGTTGCTTTATGCGTCTATTTGCTCGTGGCTATTACCAAGAAACAGCTCGAAGTCCCATGTACGCTCTACACTTTTCTACAGATTCTGGAGGTCAATTTGTTTGAGAAAAAGCCTATTTATTCACTAGTTACAGCCGCGCTCAAGCAAACCCCAGACCTGCCTGACCGTAACCAGTTGAATTTGTTCAACTATTAACCGGACACTACTGATACTCAAGTTAAATTTCGTTTCCGAAACTGATGGGGGCAAGATTACAACCACGCTAGAAACGCTTGAGCGCGCTGATGGAAGTGGTGAGGCATTTCTTTTAGATTTTGATTATGCTAAAGAGGATAATCTAAATTTTAACTCTGTTGAAGAGTATATAGATGAGGGGCATGGTTATACTCGAAAGCTTTTTGAAGAACTCATTACAGACAACTACAGACAATATCTCAGAGGAGATACATTATGAAAAGTGCGCTTGCCTTTCAAGAAGAGCGTGCACAAGATTATGATCCACCGCTTTCTGGTTGGCGGAGAGTTGTTACTTCTACAGTGGAGGGAGCATTAGGCGCTTTTTCAGATTCCCCTGCAGCCGCATGGCGGCATACTGCAATTGTTCGTTATCCTCTCTGGAAGTTTGTTGCCAAAAAGGATAATGACGCACCCGTAACAACTGTAACCTCAAGCCAACCCATTGAAGTCGAAGTAAGGCGAGGTGAACGACTATATTTTGCGGAAAATGAAGCATTAAGTATTTTTGCCGCTGGTGATACCGACCAAGACGCAATTAGTGATTTTAGTGTTCAAGTCGTGTGCCAGTTTGAACATTACCAAGATACTCCAGTAGAGCAACTACTTGGGGAAGCTGTTCGATTAAAAGAAGTGTTTCTTGGTTCATTCAAACTCGAATAGTCATCATGCCCGTAGATAGAAAAGATATGGAAGCGAGCCTTCAAAAAAAAGGTTTCGAGAGAGACCCTCAAGGTCATCACATATTTTTTAGGCATCGACATAATGGCAAACTGACGGATATATTTACAAAAATCTCTCACACGCGAAAGATGAGAGATATTTCAGGTGATCTTCTTACGCAGATTCGCAAGCAACTCAGGCTAGACCGCGTGCAAGAAGCAAGAGATTTGCTTGAGTGTCCTATGACAGCAGAAGAATACAATCTTCACCTTACAAAAAAAAGGACTTTTATAAAGTTCCGCTTTCATAATTGGCCTCCCTAACCAGTAACTCCACAGCCTTTTTCCGATGACCATCAGACAAATGAGAATAACGTAAGGTCAGGGTCCAGACTCTCAGGTTTCCAGTCTTCTCAGGATGTCACAGGAGGCGGTTTTTAAGTGCACTAGTGCACCGGTGTACCTGTACACTGTTGGAACTGACCATCCCCCTCGAATCGGAACCCTCCCCCTTCAGCCCCTCCCGCATAAGATCGGCCAATATATCGGCCAAAAAACCGGGTATATTTAAGCTATAAGATCTTTCCAGCCTTTATTTATCTGAAATAACAAGAGATTTCCTTCAATGTGTGCTTAATAGATCGGCAAATACATCGGCCAATTATTGACACATATTCTCGTGTATGATATGTCTTCTCCCGTTCAGCCGGAAATTCGAGGATAACGAAAATGACCCAAAATGGAGTCCTTTACACCATCCCCTCCCAGATGGAGCCCATGCTCCCGCCGGATTCGAGCGGAGAACTGCGAGACCTTGCACTCGATGTGGTCCGTCGTTCAGCAGCGCTGGGATCTTCTGTTCATCGCGAAACCGCCAAAGGTATAGGGGAGCTGGTGCGCGCCATGAACAGCTTCTACTCAAATCTTATCGAAGGTCATGACACTCACCCGGTGGATATAGAAAAAGCCCTGGCAAAAGATTATTCAGGAGATCCTGCAAAGCGCGCGCTTCAGATGGAGAGCATTGCGCACATCGAGGTCCAGAAGTTTACTGAACAGCTCCTCGAGATGGAACCTGAGACTGACATCTGTTCGAGGGAATTTCTCTGCCTGATTCACAGACAGTTCTACGACCATTTGCCGGAAGAATTTAAAGAGGTCAAAGCGCCCGATGGGGCAACACGCATCGTCAGGCCCGGCAAACTACGAGATGATGGGGTGGAGGTGGGAAGGCACCTGGCTCCCGCAGCTTCCTCGTTGACGCTCTTTCTTGCCCGTTTCTCAGAAGCCTACAATCCTGCCGGTCTGGACAGCGTAAACAAGGTAATAGCAGCTGCGGCCTCTCACCACAGGCTGGCCTGGATCCATCCCTTTCTGGACGGGAACGGGAGGGTTGCCAGGATCTTCACCCACGCCTACCTCATCAAGGCTGGTTTGGATGGGCATGGGATGTGGGCTGTTTCAAGGGGTCTTGCCCGCCGCCGGAACGAGTATCTCACCGCCCTGGCGGAAGCGGACGAGCACCGCCGTGGAGATCTGGATGGCAGGGGAAATCTCTCGGAACAGGGCCTTGTCCTTTTCTGCAGGTTCTTCCTCGAAACAATGCTGGATCAGGTGGATTTTATGCGGAACCTGCTGGATCTCGATGGGATGCAGAAAAGGATAGGGGCTTACGCGCAGCAACAGGTCCTGATGGATGAATTGCCCAGGGGGTCCGGGAAGGTTTTACAGCAAGTGTTTCTTCGTGGCCGGGTTTCCCGCGGCGAAGCGGCCCTGCTCACAGGCAAAGCCGAGCGGACGGGGCGGCGGGTTGTGAAACAGCTCCTCGATAAGAACCTGTTGCAATCTGATTCCGACAAGGGACCGCTCAGGGCGGCGTTTCCAATCAAGGCTGTCGGATTCTATTTTCCCCGCCTCTATCCTGAGGGGGGGAAATAGAATGAAAATCGGCACCGATCGTGATTGCCGACCTCCACTCAATTTCCCCTAAAAAATTGAGGCACTTACGGTCGCTGCGATCTACAAGCAGCGCTGGCAAGTGGAGCTGTTCTTCAAATGGATCAAACAACATTTACGAATAAATGCGTTCCTCGGGACCTCCCCCAATGCCGTCAAGAGTCAAATATGGGTTGCTTTATGCGTCTATTTGCTCGCGGCTCGCCAGGGAAAATATCGCATTCTCTACCGAATCAATGACGAAGTGGCTCTTGTTATTGTCGTGAGAATAGCCCACCGCCGTGACGGGTCCACCTTCGTCACGCCCGGACGTTACTTCGAAGATATGCAAAACGAAGTGACGATGTGGTAATATTTCGTTCGCGTTTTAGAGCTGAAGGGAGAAGATGAAGAAAAAAATCACTGTCTGGGCTGCCCAGGTACGAGCGCCGTTCCTTCTTCTGGCCATTTTTCTCGTTCTTATCGGGGGCGCCTTGGCCCACGAATACGGACGGTTCAGCTTTTTGCTCTTTTTTCTGTGCCTGGCAGGTACGGTCCTGGCTCACGCTTCCGTCAATCTTTTCAATGAACTTTCAGATTTCCGGACCAACATCGACTCCTTGACCAGGAGAACACCGTTCTCAGGAGGGAGCGGGAACCTGCAGGCGGGCCTCACCTCGGAATTGGGTGTCAGGATCGCCGCGTGGGGCACCCTGGTTTTGGCTGGGATCATCGGGGTGTACCTGGCGTGGCGGTCAGGCTGGGTCCTCTTGGGATTCATCCTGGTGGGGGGGGTGACGACGGTGTTCTACACAAGCCGCCTGGCCAAGATCGCCCTGGGAGAGCTGTTCGCGGGCGTGTGCCTCGGGAGCATGGTAGTCGTCGGAACTTTCATCGCCATGACCGGGGAGCTGAACACCACGGTGCTGCTGGCCTCCGTGCCGCCGGGCATCCTAACGTTCCTGCTGCTCTTCCTGAATGAATTCCCGGATCTGCAAGCGGACAGTTCAGGAGGGCGGCGTCACCTTCTTATCGTCCTGGGGAAGTCGGTCTCGGCGCGGGTCTACACGGCTTCTCTATGCGTCTGCTACGGGTTCATCGTATGGGGTGTCATATCGGGCGTTTTTCCGGTTTCGATGCTCATCACCCTCCTGACCCTCCCCCTCGCTTTTAAAGCCGCTGTCACCACACTGAGGAACCATGACGATTTCGAGAAGATGATCGCGGCACAGGGGGCCAACGTGGGTCTGGTCCTGGGGATAGACTTTCTCATGGCCATAGCCTACTTCATCCACTGACAGATCCGAATCTCTTGTCGGGTCGCATGGGGTCTGACCCCATGCCTTTCACTCCTCCGCGATGCCGGCGGCTTTCCGCCGCTGTTTTTTCATCTCCTCATCAATGTATGCCTGGATAAGTTCGCGTTCGGCTTCCTCTATGGTCAGGAATTCGACACCCA
This sequence comes from bacterium BMS3Abin14, assembly GCA_002897695.1. Taxonomy (NCBI): domain Bacteria; species bacterium BMS3Abin14. The sequence continues at coordinate 9,420 of BDTG01000037.1, read as the reverse complement.
TTCCCAACGGGCCGCCCCTTCGGACGCTGGCGGCCCATCGGACCATGGCCGAGGTTGAGATAGTATAATTTGATTCGGGAAGGGCGAAGGACACCTCTATTTCGGAACCGGAGTCCGGTGGGATGCCCATCTCGATAAAAGCCCCGCCTTTCGACAGGACGTGCATGGTGGTCTCAAGTTTAAGGCTTCCGACCCCCACAGTGCATCCCAGGCTGACCTCCGTACGCGGGTAGCGTCGCTGAATCAGAACCAGAACTTCCTGAACGGCGCCAATGAGAGATTGTCTGGTAAATGGTTTGTAGATGATCCTGTCACACCCGGCGTTGATGCACCTCTTCAGAGTTTCAGGATTCCTCTCGGATGTTACGATGATAACCGGGATATGTTCAGTGTCGGGGTCGGCCTTAAGTTTTGTACACACCTCGTCGCCATCCATGCCGGGCATGTGAAGGTCAAGAAGTATCAGATCCGGCTTGGCCGTATGGGCAATTTCAAGGGCTTCTATCCCGGACGTCGCCGAATGCAGGTCGAGTTCCTTTCTGGAAAGAAAAGATTTTTCCATAACCAGAAACAGTTCGGCGTCGTCCACCAGCAGAAGTGTTTTCCTTTTCATATGCGTACCCCTCCTTGGGCCGCACTTCACCGGTATTTTTGCTGCTTGTCAAGGGCTGGTTGCTGTTTGGCATTGATATCCCAGATTGTATGCTATTTTGAACTACAATTTCGCTGTACACCTTAGGGGCATCAGACGGCAGAACCTCCCAAGCCCGTCAGGCCGGAAATCCCATGTCCCTTTTTCGCCGTACGAACCACACAATAATGGAACCAAGCGCGATGAGGATGGGGATTAAAACGATGTTGATGAATTTCAGCAGTGTTTCCAGCCTCTCGATGTTTCTCCTGAGCTGGTATTGAACCACCCTGAGGTCCTTCCGGATGCTGACCTTTTCCTCCCGGAATTTTGCAACCTCCTTTTCCTGCTCAGGCGTCAGTTTGGCAGATTCGATATCCTTGCGCTTTCCCTGAAGCTCGTTTAATTTCTTCTCGGTTCCATCCAGTTTTGCGGTCAGTTCCTGCTCTTTGGTCCGATACTTGCGCTCTGCCTCCTGCTGGATCTTTTTCACCAGGGTAAACGGTCGGGAAGATGTCCCGCGTCCCCGGATACCGATGAGGTCCGAGCTGCCGCCAAGCTGGTCGATGGCATTAATGGCCAGATCGGCGTTGCCTGCGTTGGGGATGAGTATGCGCCTTCCAAAGAAGTTCTGTACAGTAACCCAGAACCTGTCCTGAAGCATGTCCGTATCCGCAACCACAACAACGTTGATCGGACCTTTGGAGATCATGATCTGTTCTTCCTGTTTCGCTTTTTTTTGTCCCTTATTTGCCGGTTTATCCGTTTTCTCCGGCGGGGGAGGCCCGTCAGGAAATGCAGTATCAGCAGGCCCGCTGATACGTACAGCCAGTGTAAAGGGTTTGCCTGCCGGTTTGAAATCGGCGATAAGCTTTTTCGGGTCCGGGGGGAAGGCAAGCTGTTTGCGGTCAAGCAGCATCGCCTGTGATGTGGATTGCATGAGGGGTACGAAATCTGTCCTGGCACCCTTTACAGGTGTCAGAGACCCTGCACTGGCCAGGTTGATCTGGTCAATCTGACCGGTGACCACCTCGTCCCTGTTCAGCATGTTGCCCCTGACGGCGAGCCATGGAAGATAATCGACGACCTCGGTTCGAAACCGGCCCTTGTAGCTTACCCGTTGCGCCGCGGCCATGTCTCCAACCACCTTGCCCGGTTCAAGCCTTACCCCCCAAGAGTGGAGCAGGTTGTCAGGCCCATACCCGGCGGTTGATCCTTCTGCTGGACCCTGTCCCGCCATGAACTCGCTCATGGGATCCACGAAGACAAGAGCGTGCCCCCCGCGTAGAACAAACTGATCAATTGCATAAAGAGACCGTTTGCCAAGACCTTGAGGATAGACGACCATCAAAACCCTGATATCATCGGGGATATTCTGCTCGTTTTTGGACAAAATCTTCAGGTCGTACTGACGGCGCAGCTGACCCACGATGGTCCAGGGAGGCTCCATGCTGAACGGGTTGCGAGGCGACGGACCACCGATAAGCGGAAGGGCGCTCAGCAGACCCACTTTGGTTTTTTCCGGATGATCGAGGGAGTAGACCATCTGGCTCAGGTCGAACTCCAGGAAGCTCTCGCGGTCGGGTTGCAGAAAGGGGATGACCTGGCGCTTGCCGTCTTTTCCGATCCCAACGATGCCGAAGTAGAGAGTGTCGCCGCTGCTCCCGGTGGGAACTCCCTGTACTCCATAGCGGACCGCGTTGTCCTCCGCCTCTGAGAATGGTTCGGGATCGATGACCTCAAAAGTCAGTTTCCCCCCCGCAACCGATGAGTATTCATCCAGAAGATCTATAACCCGCTGTGCGAAGAGCTTGAGGCTGGTCATGTCCTTTGCAGCCGTTGCCGACCAGTAGAGTTGTATTTTTTCAGGAGTTTTCAGTGATTCAAGGATGTGGACGGTTCCCTTTGACAGTGTGTGAACCTTATTTTGAGTAAGATCGAGCCGTATGGATCGCAAAAGTGGCCTGCCGACCGTGTTGATCAAAATGAAGATGGCTACTGCCGCGAGGAGGCCGCCTGTCGTCAATAATTTTCCGTTTTTCATCTGTCGGACCTCCTTTTTAGTCCCTGCAGCGATTGACGGCCCAGACGCCGGCCAGAAGCCACAGGACAGTAAAGGTGAGAAAATAAACGATGTCCCTGAAATCGAGGACCCCCTCGATTATGGTGTTGAAGTGCTGGAGGAAACCGAAGGATCCGAGCATCTCAACCACCGCCGAGGGAAGCCATGGGCGGAAGAAGTCCAGGACGATGGGAAACCCGAAAAGCAGAAAAACGAAACACCCCGCGACAGAGATAACGAAAGCAATAACCTGGCTGCGGGTCAATGCGGAAAAGAACGCGCTGATGGAGAGATATGCCCCGGCCATCAGAAGACTCCCTGAATATCCTGCCACGATCACCCCGTTGTCGGGCTGACCGAGGACGTTTACGGTAATCCAGATGGGAAAGGTAAGGCTCAGGGATATGGCGATCATGGTCCATGCGGCCAGAAACTTGCCAAGGACCACCTCCATCGTGGAAACAGGCAGGGTCAGGATAAGTTCAATGGTGCCGGTTTTTCGCTCCTCGGCCCACAACCGCATTCCAAGGGCCGGAGCGAGAAAAAGGTATAGCCATGGGTGCCAGGTGAAGAATGGCTGGAGGTCGGCCTGCCCCCTGGGGAAGAATCCGCCCAGGTAGAACGTAAATGTTCCCGTGAGGACCAGGAATATGACTATGAATACGTACGCCAGCGGGGTGGAAAAGTACGATGTCATTTCACGCCGGTAGATAGATGTCATGCGTTTCATGCCCGCCCCCCTTCGTTGGGATCTTTCGCCGGGACGGTCAGATTGTGGAAAACCTCGTCCAGCCTGCCGGATTCCTGCCGCAATTCCAGGATGTGCCATGGTCCCGAGTTCAGGAGGTCCGCGATCTTCGCCAGGATGGGTCGCCCGTTTTGGGGAAAGGCGGTGCAAAGGACCGTGTCGCTGTTCACGGTTTCGGATAATACCCTTGCGACATCCGGGAGGTCATTGAGTGCGGTGGTTAGAGACTCCTCCTGTTTCGCGGACAGGAGGATGGAAACGGCGTTGTGGTAGGACGACATTGCCTCCAGTTCCATCGGGGTTCCGTTGGCCACGATCTTTCCCCGGGTTATGATAATGGCACGGTTACACACGTCCCGGACCTCCTCCAGGATGTGTGTTGAGATAATGATAGCCTTGTCTTTCGCCATGGTTTTGACGAGGTCTCGCACCTCCCGTTTCTGGTTAGGGTCCAGGCCGTCGGTGGGCTCATCCAGAACCAGGACAGGCGGGTCGTGGAGTATGGCCTGGGCAAGCCCCAGTCTTCTTTTGAATCCTTTTGACAGCGTCTCAATGGGTTGCTTCCAGACCTCTTTGAGATGAACGAGTTCGGCGATCTCGGAGAGGCGAATTGTCCTTTCACTTCCTTCGATGCCCCGTATCCGCGCGACGAAACCCAGAAATGAAGCCGGGGTCATCTCCGGGTAAAGGGGGGCCCCCTCCGGGAGATAGCCGAGTTTCTCCTTTGCCGCCACGGGGTGCTTGAGCACGTCAATACCGCATACGGACACCGACCCCTTGTCAGGTGTCAGGTATCCGGTTATCATCCTCATAGCGGTTGTCTTTCCGGCGCCGTTGGGGCCGAGGAAGCCGAGGACATCCCCTGTCCTCACCTCGCAACTGATGTCGTTTACAGCGGTTATGGCCCCGAACGATTTATGCAGGCTACGGACCTCAATCCGCGATTCCATAATGAACACCACCTCCTGTCTGAATATTCCCCTCCGGAAACGGAACGGTGCAGGCTCCGTAAACCTGTTTGGATTCAGCTGTAGTGAAGGCCCCTCGAAATGTTCCGGAGAAAAAATATTCCTCGGCAATCCTTTTGTCAAGCTCCGGGAAAAATAATTGTCTTGACAGTGCGTAACAATAATTTGTATTAGGTCGGGTATATCGTAGCACGATTATATGATTACATGACACGTATTTTCTTTGGGAGGGGGATATATGAAAAGATGGATGTTGATCATTTTTGTGGCAGCGGCGCTGGCGACTCAGGCCCGGATTGCTCATGCCCATTTCGGAGCGCTGATCCCGAGTGACGATATCGTTTCCCAGGGTGAAGGAAGAATAGTTACTCTGCATGCCATGTTCATCCATCCAATGGATAATAGCTATATGCAGATGGAAAAGCCTTCCCGTTTCGGGGTGCTTTTCCGCGACAAGAAGATCGACTTGACCGGGGCCCTTCGCGAGAAAAAGGTGGGCGAATTTTCCACATGGACCGCCAATTACGAGATCAAACGTCCAGGCGACTATGTTTTCTTCGTCGAGCCGGAGCCGTACTGGGAACCGGCCGAGGGACGGTACATCATTCACTACACGAAGGTCGTTGTAAACGCGTTCGGACTGGAAAGGGGATGGGACGCCGAGGTTGGCATGAAGACGGAGATCGTTCCCCTGAGTCGCCCCTATGGCCTGTGGACCGGGAACGTCTTTCGCGGGATCGTAAAGATAAACGGCAGACCGGCGCCTTACGCCAAGGTGGAGGTTGAATATCTGAACACGGATAATGTTAAGCCTCCGGCCGATCCTTACCTCACCCAGGTGGTCAAGGCGGATTCCAACGGGGTTTTTTGCTACGGGATTCCACGTGCGGGGTGGTGGGGCTTTGCCGCCATCTCGGAGAGAGATAAAATGATGGAGAGGGACGGGAAGAAGGTCCCCGTGGAGATAGGTGCGGTCATCTGGGTCCGGACGAGGGACATGAAATGACCCGGTGGGTTAATGGGCGAGGGGGTAGGATAGTTGCGGAGAACCAAAAGATGTCATTGCGAGCGACTGAAAAAAGCGCGGCAATCTCATAAATCTTGACGGGATCGCGTTGTATGGGATCTGCTCGCGATGACAAGACCATCCGTTATCCATGTTCCGATCGCGTCCCCGCAATCTGAAACCTGAAACCAGGAAGCAGGACAAAAAGCTATGCACATAAGTGAAGGAGTACTGTCCCCACAGGTGCTTTCGGGCGGCGCAGTACTGGCCGTGGCCGGCCTGGCAATGGGCATGCGGGGGCTCAAGGCGGAGAAGATACCGCAGGTTGCGGTCCTTTCCTCAACTTTTTTCGTAGCGTCCCTCATCCATGTACCGGCCGGGCCGGTTAGCGTTCATCTGGTGTTAAACGGCATTAACGGGCTGATCCTGGGATGGGCCGCGTTTCCGGCCATCTTCGTTGCTCTGACCCTCCAGGCCCTTCTTTTCCAGTTCGGCGGCCTCACGGTATTGGGGGTGAATACTGTTGTAATGGCCCTTCCCGCGGTTCTCTCATACTATGTTTTTGGGAGGTTCGTGCGTAGGGGATCAATGCTTGCCGCATGGTCGGCTGGTTTTGGTGCCGGGTTCGTTTCGGTAGCTGTCGGAGCCGGTCTCCTCGGACTTTCGCTCGCCCTTACCGGGGAAAACTTTTACAAGGCGGCTATGGTGGCTGTCGCGGCCCATATCCCAGTTATGGTGATCGAAGGGATAATCACGGGATTCTGCGTAACTTTTCTCAGAAGGGTCAAACCTGAGATCCTGGGAATTAAGAGAGTTTGAGAGTTTGGGAGTTTGGGAGTTTGAAGTTGCGGGCTGTCAGCCTGCAACTTCAAACTAAATACTCGACGTCATCAAAGCGATCGGGGAGGGAGAAATAAGATGAACCGTTGGGCGAGGGCCGTGCTCTGTGTGGCCTTTTTACTCCTCACTGTTGTGCCGGTATCGGCCCATAAGGTGAACATCTATGCCTACGAGGAAGGCGGCAAGATCCACACGGAAAGCTACTTTGTGGACGGGACGCCGGCCCGTGATTCCCAGGTCACAGCCTACGACGGCAAAGGGAAAGTAGTGGCCGAGGGGCGGACCGATGATGAAGGCGTCTTTGTTTTTCCGGTTGAGCATCCGGAGAACCTCAGGATCGTCCTGGAGGCGAGCATGGGGCACCGAAACGAGATACTACTGTCTGCCGCTGATACCGTGAGCAGCGAAGCCGGATCAATGTCCCAACAGGGCAATAATCCACCCGGCGTGAAGAGTGGGAGTCTTTATAGCGCACCAGACGGGTCGCGGGATACCTCACTGAACAGGGCCGTTGAACGTGCCCTGGACAGGAGGCTCGGCTCCATGAATGAATCAATCCTTAAAATCGAACGGGCCATGGAGAAACCGAGCCTCTCAAAAGTCCTGGGAGGACTGGGATATATCATCGGGCTGGCAGGGGCATTCCTCTGGGGTCTGAGCAGGAAAAGGTCATAAGCAGCTGCGACATACCGGATATCAGGAAGAGGAAATCTGAATGCACCTGGAGGAATTCGCCGTTGGGCGCAGTGTCTGGCACCGTATGGACCCCAGGGTGAAGATAGCCGGGGTCACCGCCTTTGCGGTGGTAACCGCCGTTTCCAGCGGAATGTGGGCTCTGGTGTTCGCCTTCACTCTGTCGATGGGGGCCCTGGCCGCTGCCCGGCTGGAAATCCGGCAGGTGGTCATCCGGCTGTCGGTGGTAAACGGATTTGTCCTGTTCCTGTGGTTGTTTTTGCCATTTACAACCCCGGGCGAAGTCATGGCCCAATGGGGATGGCTTACGGTCCATCGCGCTGGCCTTCTCCTGGCTGTCTCCATTACCCTGAAAGCCAACGCCATCGCAGCAGCGACCATCGCTCTCCTTGGCACAAGTACTGTGTTCGACCTGGTCCACGGGATGGTCCACCTGCGGATGCCTTCAAAGCTGGTTCAGCTCTTCTTCTTTACCTACCGGTACCTGTCGGTTATCCACAGGGAATACCTGCGCCTGCGGGCTGGCATGCGCGTCCGCTGTTTTCATTCAGGCACGAACCTTCACACCTACCGATCGTATGCCTATCTTATGGGAATGCTGTTCGTCCGGAGTTTCGACCGTTCAGAGCGGATCTACCATGCCATGATTCTCAGGGGATTCTCGGGGACCTTCTGGACCCTGAATCACTTCCGAATGCGGCGGTCGGATTGGGTAGCTCTTGGCCTGATGGCACTTGGCATCGGCGTTGAGATCGGCCTCCAGGTCCCAGGGGTAATGTTGTGATCCACCTGTCGAATATCGGTTTTACCTATCCCAATGGGACCGAAGTCCTGGGAGGGCTGGAGTTGTCATGCGGCAGGGGCGATCGGATCGGCATTATGGGAGCCAATGGATCGGGGAAGACGACCCTGCTCCACATCCTTATGGGGCTGCTTCTCCCCACCTCGGGTTCGGTGGAGCTTTTTGGAAAAGAGCGGAGACGGGAGGATGATTTCCGGGACTCACGACGACGCATGGGGTTCGTATTCCAGGACGCAGACGATCAGCTCTTTTGCCCCACCGTAGCAGAGGATGTGGCCTTCGGGCCAAGGAACCTGGGTAAGTCGGCATCGGAGGCCCACGATGTCACACACCGCGTCCTTTCCATGCTGGACATCGAACACCTGGAAAAGAGGGTGACCTACCAGCTTTCGGGAGGGGAAAAACGGCTGGTGGCCCTGGCAACGGCCCTCGCCATGGAGCCCGAGATCCTGATCCTCGATGAGCCTGCAACAGGGCTTGCCGAGGATGCTGCCGAACACCTGCTGGATGTCTTGGACCGGCACGTTCCCACCCGCATTGTAGTCTCCCACGACCCCCGGTTCCTCAGCCGGGCCGTGGAAAAGACCCTGACCCTGAAAAACGGCCAACTCTCCTGACATACGTTTAGGCCGACTCAACGCTGATTCACCGCAAGGTACGCAAAGTTGCGCAAAGTAGATCTAACCCCAAGGTCATGGTTCTCAACTTAGCGAAACTTCGTTAACTTGCGGTCGTTAGCTCTTGGTAGTTACCAGCCTCCGCCTCCCCCTCCGCCCCGCCCACGGATGACCCGCCTCCCGAAAACCCGGAGGATGATCCCGGAGCTGTGGAAGACGAGGAGATTGCCGAGGTCAGGGAGGAGCCGAAACAATATGAGGGGATTAAGCGGGCGTTTCATCAGAAGTTGACCTCGGGGACCTCCCTTTGCGTTGCGAGCTCGATCTCGAAAAATTCGACCTCCCTGAACCCGAAAGAATTGGCAATGATATTGGATGGTAAGGACGACACTGGATGTGCAGAGGGACTACAGGGTTTTCAGGTACTCGATGAGCGCCCTGAGTTCCGAATCCGTCAGGTGGGCGTAAGGGGGCATGACGGTGCCGCCGTGTTTGATCTGAGTTATCACATTGGCCTTGTTCATCTGAAATCCCCGAACCGGGGATGTTTTCAGGTTGAACAGTCCCTTGAGCCCGGGCCCGACCTTGGTTCTGGTCGAATCCGGATAGTGACAGACACGGCAGTTGTCGCGGAATACCCCCTGTCCTGTTACCCCGCCGGTTTCACCAGGCCCGGGGGGCAAAGCGGTAACGCCATGGGCTTCGATGAAACTTTCCGCATCGAAAGGGTATTTCATGACAGGGGAATTATAGCAGCGGTTGTCGGCTGCCACGAAGAACCAGTCCCTGGGATTGATGACACGATAAGCTGCCGCACCTGCGCTCTTGAGGCTCAGGGTATAAACGCCATCGGGATAGTTTTTCGTCCACGGGAAGACGAAGCTTGGTGGTTTCATGCGGAAGGCTCTTCCGGTGGCCCTGTTGAGCGCCAGGACCTGATGAGAAAGGTCGCCGTCGGGATCGCTGACCGAGATCGCGATGGTTGACGAATCTTCCGATCCTTCAAACCGGACATTGTCTATAACCGGCGCATGTGAAACTGCCGGGTTCGGT
>BDTG01000036.1 GCA_002897695.1 bacterium BMS3Abin14 | reverse complement strand
TCCCTGGGATGAGCCTGACCTGCATGGGTTATGGGAAGCCACCGCTAAATACGGCATCCCCTATTTCGCCAACTTTATCAACTCCGACATGTCACCCGATGACGCAAGGTCCATGTGCTGCAGACTCCGACTTGATCTGCGGAGCCTTGACAGAAGGGGCGGCGGCCTATTCGGTGCCAATCCCCTGACGGGTTCCATTGGGGTAGTCACTATAAACATGCCGCGCCTCGGCTACCTCGCCGCCAACGATGGGGACTTTTTCCACCGATTAGACCAGCTTTTGGAGATCGCCCGGACGAGTCTGGAAATTAAGAGAAAGGTTTTGGAACGCTTCACCGATCAGAATCTTTACCCCTATACAAAATACTACCTTCGCAACATAAAAAAATCTCAGGGGCAATATTGGCACAATCACTTCGCCACCATCGGGCTCGTGGGCGTGAACGAAGCCGGCGTCAACCTCCTGGGCTGTGATATCGGTTCAATCGAAGGCAAAAAATTCGCAGAAAAGGTCCTTGATCATATGCGCGACAGACTTGTCCGGTTCCAGAACGAAACTGATCACATCTACAATCTTGAAGCGACACCCGCCGAGGGAACGGCATACCGCCTCGCGAAACTGGACCAGGAGAAGTTTCCTGAAATCTTGTGCCCGAACGGCCACGCAGACCTTGAGGGAGCAGCGCCGTTTTACACGAATTCGACACACCTTCCCGTGAACTACACCGATGACGTTTTCCACGCCCTCAACCTCCAGGACAGCCTTCAAACCCGGTACACCGGAGGGACGGTCATGCACGTTTATCTTGGAGAATCATCGCCGGACCCGGACGCGGTCAAGGCATTTGTCCGCAGGGTATGCGAGGAATTCCGGCTGCCCTATCTCACCGTCACCCCCACATTTTCAGTCTGCCCGACGCACGGCTACCTCCCCGGCGAGCAGAAACTCTGTCCGGATTGCAACGGTGAAACAGAGATATATTCCCGAGTCGTAGGATATCTGAGACCGGTCAATCAGTGGAATGAGGGCAAACAGTCGGAGTTCACTATGCGCAGCCTTTTTACACTGGGCGATCGTACATGAAAATAGGCGGCTTTCAGCCGTTTGCTCTGAGCGATTTTCCCGGAAGAGTTGCGGCTGTTATTTTTGTACAGGGATGTAATTTCCAGTGTCCATTCTGCCACAATGGGCCATTAATTCCGCCGAATCCTCCATCGGTGGATCTGATGCCCCGAAAGTTGGTGACAGAATTTCTTGCCCTGAGGGCGGACAAGCTGGATGGCGTAGTAATCAGTGGAGGTGAACCGTTACTTCAGCCTGACCTGGGGGAGTTCCTGAAGGAACTTAAGTATTTGGGGCTCGATGTAAAAATCGACACCAATGGAAGTAGACCGGATGTGCTCTGGAAATTGATCGGTGAAAGCCTTGTTGACTACATTGCCATGGACATCAAGGCACCGCTTGAATTGTATGCCCGTCTGGCAGGCGTAAAGGTTGATGAGGAAAAAATCCTCCAAAGCATCCACCTTATAGCCGGAAGCGGAGTCCCCCATGAGTTTCGAACAACAAACGTGGAGTCCCTGCTGTCAACGCGTGATATAGAGAAAATCCGTTCTCTGATTCCGGATGGATCATCATATCGGATCCAGAAGTTCCGAAAAAAAACGGCCATGGAGAGTCTGCTTCACTAGTGCCGGCCTGACAGTGAAGGACCTGGTGGAACACGATGCAGAAGAGAGATGGCAAACCCAGCTGAAAACCGCCCGGGAGGCCATTTCCCAGGCCGACGTTGCTCCCTCGGATATAGCGGCCATCGGCATCACCAACCAGAGGGAGACATTTTGATACCTTTTTAATTCCCTTCCGGTATCCGGCTTTCGCAGGGTACATCGGTCTGGCACAGGCCGCACCCCACATGCTTCACTCCAAATTTGATCCCGAGCTCCCGGAATGGTGGGCCGTATGTGTATCCATGGCACAGAGCCTTGTCATGGCCCTCCAGTGATATTGCGCCAACCGGACATCGTGTCACGCACTCCCCACACTTCAGACCCCGGAAAGTCAGACAGTTCTCCCGGTGGTCCCTGTACGGCTGTCTGGAGGGTGTCACTACCATGTCTGTTACGACGCTCCCGATGCGGTGAGCGATCCCCCTGGGGGTGATGAACCCGTCACTGAGGCTGAAGGTGCCCAGTCCGGCCGCAAATGCCGCATGGCGTTCCGACCAGGTGGAGGCCAATCCGATTTCCGGATCATCCACCCTGGACCACTCTTCCATCAGCATTGGGGCCGCGGCGAAACCGCCCCTCTCAACCAGAAAGTCCACTACTGCTTTCCGGAGAACATCGTTGAACTGTTCACCGTAGTGCCTCGTGTGGGCCCATCTCCTGGAGGGGTATCGGTTCTCCTTTCGGTTGCTCAGCCTTGTCCTCTCAACGATGGGGAGGATCCAGCAGATTACCGTTCGGGCCGAGGGACCGACGGATCCGTATGCTTTGGCCAGGACCTCCTTCGGGGTCCAGTGAAAGGAGCCGATGATACTTTTGTACCTCGTGAACAGATCGTCATCCGCCGATGCGAACCCCACCAGCGGGGTGTCAAAGTAGCGGCTACCGTCCTCGCCGCGGTTTGCCGGATCCCTTTCAGCACATTGCTTGATCTTCCGGATCAACACCTGTCCGGGATCCATCTTCTTTATTTCCATGAATATCCAATTTTATACCGGTTATCGGCCGGCGGAAACTCAGGGAACGAGGGTCACGAACCTCTTCGATCCTCTTTACGCTTCTCCTCTTTTCCCTCTGACATCACGAGACTCCTTACTTGACCTTCCCGTAGATATAAGCCCCCCTCCGCAGCCCGACACCCGAATTTTTCACCCTCCCGGGCGAATAGGGATATTTTACTTGAAAAGACAGGGAGTTTGCAAATAAGTTTCGATGATACAGCTCCTGTCACTGGGGTGTGTCACGGCGAGCTGTTCTTCTCCCCCTGCCTTGGCTAGCTTTGCGGCTTGAGTGTGAATCACGCTCTCCCGGGAATCGCCGGTCACTTCGTGGCCGCCGAGGTCAGGCACTTCCGGCTGGATGACAGGGATTCAGCTCTGGCGTGGCTGAAAAGGAAGTAAATATCCGCTCGATGAAATTCTCGCGGGTGGCCATGTCATTCAACCTTTCGTTATCCTCAACGGGAAGAAACGGGAAATTCTCCATGAGGATACGGGCGAAAATCCCCCTTCCTTTCTTGCCGGGCATACCCTTTTCGTTCCTGACCTCAATCCCTTCCATACCGCAGCTGGGGGAACTGCTCTTGAAGATAAACCCGCAGAGGTCCCCCCTCTCCAGCTCCTTTACACGCCCCCTGGCCCAGCGCTCCATCCTCAGGGTACAGTCTTTCCCGGTCTTTGAGGTCATGAGGCGGGGGTGATCGGGATCACCTTCCAGGTGAAACGGCTCCCTGGGCACGGCGAACCCGCAATCCACTTCCGGGCACACCCGAACGTACGTGACGATCTTTCCCAGTGTGCCGATGAGGTATGAATCCAGTTTGTGCCCACCATCCCAGCGGACCTTCTCACCCAGCAGGCAGGAACTGATGCCGACTTTGAACTTGTGGACATCCTTGCTCATGGTAGCCTCTTTGAAGATGCGTTTCTCCCCCTGGGACGGTAACAGTTGTCGGCGAATGCGATAATGATAACACATTTCACTTTATTTCCCTTTGCTTTCCTGGCCCACCGTGGTACAAAGCATAGCCCGCAAGCAGACCCGGGGATGAATGAGCTTCCCTGGGTACGCAGCTCGAATGGATCAGCAAGCGGATCAAGAGTCCCTCAAGGCACCCGTAGAAGTACCTCTTCCCTCCCGGTTCCCTGAAGTATTCCTCCCGGCGATTTCGTTCGACGAGCCCAAACAGGATCACCCCGGTTACCGCAGCAATTGCAGCATTTCGCGGGCTGCACCGGTGTGACCCAGGAAAGAGTTATAGGAAGACAATGAAATTCAGTGAATTGAACCTGATCGATCAACTCCAGCGCGCCGTCCGGGATGTGGGTTATGCCATCCCCACCCCCATCCAGGAGGCCTGTATTCCCAGTCTGCTGAAGGGGCGTGACCTCATCGGCTGCGCTCAGACCGGAACAGGGAAAACCGCAGCATTCGCCCTGCCCATCATTCAGCGCCTCTGTAATGACCGAAGGGAGCCGGCGCCCCGCCATGCCCGGGTCCTCATCCTGACGCCCACCCGCGAACTGGCGGCCCAGATTGACGACAGCTTCCGGGTCTACGGCCGTTACCTGAAATTACGCCGGGCCGTCGTCTTCGGCGGGGTCGGTCAAGTCCCCCAGGTGAGAGCTTTGGCCCGGGGTGTAGATGTTCTGGTGGCAACACCGGGACGCCTCCTTGACCTCATGAATCAGGGTCACCTGCGCCTGGGCCGTCTCGAGGTATTTGTCCTCGACGAAGCAGACAGGATGCTGGACATGGGGTTCATTCACGATGTCCGCCGGGTCATGGACGCCCTTCCGAAGAAAAGGCAGTTTCTCCTCTTCTCGGCCACCATGCCCCCGGAGATCGTCCGTATTGCCGACCGTATGCTCACTGATCCAGTCAAGGTGGCGGTAACGCCTTCGGCCACCACGGTTGAGAGTATCGATCAGAAAGTCATGTTTGTCGGCCGCAAGAGCAAGGCCGATCTTCTGGCCCACATCCTCGATGATCCCGCGGTTTCACGGGTCCTGGTCTTCACCCGCACCAAGCACGGCGCTAACAAGGTCGTGGAGAAACTCGGGAAGATCAAGGTCGAGGCCCAGGCGATCCACGGCAACAAATCCCAGACACACCGCACCCGGGCGCTGGATAACTTCCGCCGTGGACGCACCCGGGTGCTTGTGGCCACCGACATCGCCGCGCGGGGGATCGACGTGGAGGGGATCACCCACGTCATCAACTTCGATCTGCCCAATATTCCGGAAAGCTACGTCCACCGCATCGGCCGGACAGCAAGGGCCGGGGCGAACGGGATCGCCATCTCATTTTGCGACACGGACGAGGCGCCGTTCCTGAGCGACATCCAGAAGCTCATCGGACAGGAGGTTCCCGTATCGGATGACCACCCGTGGCACATCCCTGTCCATGTGAAGAAAATCGGCGAATCCCGTGGCCGGTCCCAGGGATCACGGACGGGCGGCGGCAACGGACAGAATCGCTGGGGAGCCCAGGGCCGGGGAAAGGGAAACAGCCGGAAAAACCAGGCGTACGGCGGCACCCGTGGCAGGAGGCCGTCGCCCGGGAATCACTCTGCGGGTTCGAATGCAGGGGACAGGGTTAAGAATACCGGAACCGGCATCTAGGATTCGGCACCGCTGCAGTGAAGGACATTCCCGCAAAGCTCGCCGAACTCAACCCATTTGTTTTCTCCGGGTTGTCCTTTCAGTCAAAACGGAAGGCCTTTTCCTCTTCGCCCAGAGGGCGGTTGCTGACCTGTAAGGGCATAGCCATCGGCAACGCCCCAAAGCGTAGACGGAAGTTCTACCCCATGTTTGACCTTCTCCAGGATCACCCACAGATTAAGAAAAGTGTGAAAGGAGAGCTTGCCGGCCGTAGCCTCGTGCGAAGGTTGGAATCGACCCCACGAGTTTGCCTTATCCTCTTTGGAATGACGGGAAAGACAGGCTGCATTATCGATTGCCCGTTACTGAAAAACAGTGATTGGGTCCGTGAATAATTTTGAATTCGGAATGAGTACCTTATTCCCATCGGAATCAAGCTCCGTGTATCGTAGGTCGATAGAAATAACAATGCCCTCGTAACCCGATATCTTTATACGGCTTCCCCTCTCGAATGGTCGATATAACAATATGAGGACACCGGAGAGAAGATTGGAAATAGTATCTTTCAGAGCAAAGCCAAGCGCAAATCCCGTCAACCCCAGACCGGCCACCAGCGCGGATACATTAATACCTAACGTTCCGAGCGCGGTCACAAAGCCAAAGATTGTCAGTGTAATATTGCTTGTACGAGCAAGTAGCAAAGTGAGATTTTTATCAAATTTCAATCGCTCAGCGGCATTGGTGATTATTCTTTTCATTATTTTCGCAAGGACAAAGAAAACGACGAAAATCAGTACAACTCCAATAGCTCTCGGCGCCCAAAGAGTCGCTTCGTCAAGTAAGTATTGTGCCAGTTTTTCCACAGTCTATTAACCTCCTGTTGTCCTTTTCAAAAAAATAGCTGACGTCAGGTTTGATAGGGTCGTAAAAAGTCCATGGGCGCGGTTCTTTCTCAGACGCCTTATTATGCATGGATCACCTCTCGCAGCATACGCGCCAGTTCCTTGTCCTCGTGGTCGATGTGCCTGACGATCTCCTGCGCTCTCGGAGTAAGCCTGCGGTAACCCCAGTGTGATCTCCGCCTGGTCTCGTCCCAACCTTCACGCTGGAAATAAAGCGGCAGGTTGACATCGAAATAGGAAATGCTGTCCGCATCTTTGAGCAGATCGGAGCCAGGATCGCCACCCACCTCATGGAACTCAACCAGCCGACAGGCCTCCTCCGCAATATTTAGTTCCACACCGCAAGCGGTCAGAATCGGGCGCAGTATTTCAGCGCTGTTTCGGGCATGGGCTGCTTTGAAGGCGTCGTAATTGTCGAAGTCTGTTCGTCTTACCTTGATTCTCTCGATTGCCCGATCGATGTCATGGGCCAGTGCCGCCAGCTGTAAGGCTTCGCCGGCATCCGGTTCCAGCCGTAAAAGCCACTCCAGGGTGTTGTCGGCGTGACACGGATCTTCAGGCACCTGTGAGGCTGCAATGATCAGTCGGATTTTCTGTTTCGCACATTCGATGTCAGTCAACACACGCAACCCTGACACGGCGCATGGTCTCAACATTCATTACAACGGCAATAACCACAAGCACCGTAAGTACCATATTCGTCGCTGCCCCGAGAAAGATGAGAAACACACGTACATCCCGCCCCATCCGCAGCCCGGCCCCACCTCCGGTTTTGATGCGCTCGCGCATCAGGTTGTCGTATTTATCGGCTGTGTAGCTCAGCATGAACGAGCCGATAATGGCCATGAAACCGGTGAAGAGAACCCAGCCGTTCGCTTCCCTTGCCAGCAGGTGCCAGGTCAAACCGAACAGCAGGAAGGCGTCGGCATAGCGGTCCAGCACTGCATCGAACCAGCCGCCGAGGGCGCTGCTTTGGTACTTGAGTCTGGCCACTTCGCCGTCGCAACCATCGATGATGGATGCGAACTGTGCCAGAACACCACCGATGAGCAAGGAGATATATCCACCCATCACAAACAACCCTGCGGCCACCAGGGAACACAGAAACGAGAACAGGGAAATCTGATTGGGCGTAATATCAAGTTTCACCAAATGGCGGGAAAACATCACGGAAAGGGGGCGATTCAAGTAGCGCGATACCGGCCCGTCGGTCGGCTTGTCCCGGAGACGGTCCAGCAGGCCCTTCTCCGCCCTTTTGAAAGCCGCAGGATCGTCCACATCAATCCAGAAACCGTTTAAAGAGATCGCTTTGGCGCGGCCGTCTTCAGCCAGGATACGGATCGCCCCGGACAGTGTCGTATCGCCGTCTTTTTTTCTATTTTGCTCCAGCGCCTCAAAGATGGCGGAAGAGCAGAGAAAAATACCGGTATCGAAGCCGTTGAAATCGATCATCCCTTTGCCGATATCACAGATCTTCCCATTTTCTACCCTAACGCGAGTCACATCATCCATGTCGATGAGGGGATTGTGAATATCGCCATCCACTACGAGCGCTATTTCTCCATCGGGCAGAGAATGGGTTGTCAAGGCGCGGACAAGCTCAGGATCAAAGAGATGATCCGCCATGAGCAGCAGAAACGGCTCTTTCAGAACGTCCCGTGCCTTAAGCACTGAAAGTCCGTTTTCTTTCTCCCAATCTTCATTCACCAAGGGGGTGATCCGGATTGCAAGACGTTTCGCCAACCGTTCCAGAAAATCACGGACCAGGTCGCCCTGCCAGCCGATGACAACGTAAAACTCGTCCGCACCGGCTTCCATGGCGGAGCGGATCACACGTTCGATAAGGGGAATGCTCAGAATGGGGATAAGAGGCTTGCTGTCACCTTTCTGCCTCAGTCGGCTGCCATTGCCCGCCGCGATAATCAGACAC
>BDTG01000035.1:5000-17867 GCA_002897695.1 bacterium BMS3Abin14 | reverse complement strand
AGCTGACCCCGGACCTGATAGAGCCGCCCCCCAGAATAGGGACCAGACTTGATACCGATTTTATCCTCGGGATGGGCAAACACGGAGAACAGTTCATCATTATCCTTGATGTCAATAAGGTGTTTACCAGCGAGGACCTGTCCGGAATCCACAGTGTGGGTGATATCCCTGTGACCGGGGATGAGGACCTCTGAGGCATGGGCCGGAAAATCTGCGACCATCTTCTTCCGGGTGCATCTCAGTTTTTCGGCCATTCAGAAAATTTTCACGCAATGAGCACTTCGATTATTCGGGTTTCCCGCTTCCCCCACCTTTCGTCGGATAGCCTTATGGACTGTTCACAGTCAAGATGAGTGTGATAGTATCGCAAAATGTTGTCTGGCACTGATGCTGAGAATAGCGATACTTCATGGAGGGGACCGGATATGACGCGTGAAGAGGCACAGGATCTGGTGTACGAGATGGTGGCGGAATCGAGTCTGAGGAACCACATGTTGGCCACGGAGGCCGTTATGAGGGCGCTGGCGGACCATCTCGGTGAGGACCCGGATAAATGGGGGTTCGCCGGCCTCGTGCACGATCTGGACTATACTGAGACGGTAGACGATTTCCCCCGTCATGGCTACGTGACCTCCGAGATCCTGAGGGAGAAGGGCATCTCCGAGGAGATCCTCCATGCCATCGTCGCCCATGCGGGGCATGTCGAAAGGGAAACCCTCCTTGACCGGGCCCTGTATGCGGCGGACCCGGTGACAGGGCTCGTGGTTGCTGCAGCCCTCATTCGGCCGGAGAAGAAGCTCGAGCCGGTAAAGCTCAAAAGCCTTAAAAAACGGTTCAAGGAAAAGCAGTTCGCCCGCGGCGCCGACAGGGACCAGATCAGGGCTTGCGAGGAAATGGATCTGGAGTTGGAGGAGTTTCTTGAACTGAGCCTGAACTCCATGAAAGGTATCGCGGAACGGATCGGTCTTTGAGGGCGAACATCCTTCCTTTCGACGGAACCTTGCCCGTCATCGGGGATTCAGTCTACGTCGCCCCCACGGCGGCCATTATCGGAGACGTACACGCGGGGGATGATTCCAGTTTCTGGTTCCAGGTTGTGGTCCGGGGGGATGTAAATTTCATACGGATAGGAAGCAGCACAAATATACAGGACGGTTCGGTTCTTCACGTAACATCTGAAAAATATCCACTGTTTATCGGATCCGGGGTGACAGTGGGGCATTCGGCTGTAGTCCACGGGTGTAAAATAGGGGACGGCTGCCTGATCGGGACAGGGTCGCGCGTCCTTGACGGCGCGGTGATCGAGCCGGGCGCCATGGTAGGCGCCGGGGCCGTTGTCACGCCGGGCACAGTGGTGCCGTCGGGTCATCTCGCCCTCGGGATTCCGGCAAAGACTGCACGTCCACTTCGAGACGACGAGAGGGAGATGATGGTAGCTACAATGGAGCATTACGCCACATTAAAGGATAAATACATCTCTGATATTAATGGTTTATGAAACACAGTTAATGTTGTTTATAGCAACTGGCACCGACCCTGTCAGGGCTGCATACCGGAGGACCTGCTCATGGCCAAAATAATGCCTCTTCGGAAGAGCGGTATGTTCCAGAGCCTGACGGATCAGGAACTGGCACAGTTTGCGCGGATCGTCTCTGAGAAAAAATTCGAACGGGGGGCGGTACTGCTGGAATCGAAGGCAGTGAGCGACCGGTTCTGCTTTATCGAAAAGGGCAGTGCGGTCCTCACGGCCCCTGAACTTGAGAGCGGCGGGGAACTTGTTCTTGGGCAGTGGGAGACCTTCGGTGAGTGGGCCCTTCTCGGGCCCGAGCATCTTTCCCCGGTACGGGCGGTGGCGACCGATCCATCCAATATCCTTACCGTCCGGAGGAACGACTTCGAACAATTTTCAAAAGACCATCCCGCCACGGCGCTCAAAGTCCAGCGGGACCTCCTGAAAGTGGTCTGGTGTTCTATGCAGATGGTTTCAGAGCTCCTGGGAGTTTCCGGGGGAGGTAGTGGAGTATAGGGGTGCATGGGCGAGGGGGCGCATGGGCCACGACCTCCGGGTTTAATCGCTCGGCTTCGCCGTGGACCAGCTTCGCTTCGCGCTTAACCCGGAAACCGTCTTCCATACCGGACTTTGACCAAGACTTGGACTGAGACCAATTCCCAGGAGGATTCCCATTGGCCCACCTCACACCGCGGTCCGCCTACAAAAACCTTTCGGAGAGACTGAACCGGTTTCCCCAGGGCGCTCCTCCTTCAAAGCTTCTTTTTCAGATCCTCGAGATGCTCTTTTCCCAGCGGGAAGCAGGCCTCGTCGCCCAGCTCCCCATTAAACCCTTCACAGTGGAAAAGGCGGACCGAATCTGGAAACTTGGGATCACCGAAAGCAGGAAGATCCTGGATGAACTGTCCAGCCGCGGGATCCTCATCGATATGGATATCCGTGGGAATACCTTTTACGTCCTGCCACCGCCCATGGCCGGGTTCTTCGAGTTTTCCCTCATGAGGATCCGGGAAGATATCGATCAGAAGCTGCTTTCGGAGCTTTTCCACCAGTACCTGAATGTGGAGGAGGATTTTATCAAGGCTCTGTTCGCCACCGGGGAAACCCAGTTGGGGCGGGCTTTTGTACAGGAACCCGTGCTGTCCGGCGATAATACACTTCACGTGCTGGATTACGAGCGGGCCGGCCATATCATCGGCACGGCAAAACAGATTGGGATAGGTGCCTGCTACTGCCGCCACAAGATGCAGCACCTTGACCGTTCCTGCGACGCCCCCATGAACATCTGTATGACCTTCGGTGCCACCGCCCAATCCCTCGCCCGCCACGATATCGCCCGAAGTGTCGACAGCTCCGAAGCAAGGGATCTTCTGGATGAGGCGTATGAACGGAACCTGGTTCAGTTCGGAGAAAACGTTCAGCGCAGGGTAAGTTTTATCTGCAACTGCTGCGGATGCTGCTGCGAGGCCATGATCGCGGCACGCAGGTTCGGTATTCTTCAGCCCGTTCACACGACTAACTTCCTGCCATTAGTAAAGCGGGAATCGTGCAACGGCTGCGGCAGGTGTGTTTCAGCGTGCCCGGTGGAGGCCATTGCCCTGGTCTCAGCCAACGAACCAAACAGGCCCGGATTGAAACTGGCAAGGGTGGATAATGATGTCTGTCTGGGGTGCGGCGTGTGCGTGAGGAACTGCAACCTCGATGCGCTGGCCCTTGAGAACAGGGATGAACGTGTGCTTACTCCCCTGTCGACGACCCGCCGGACCGTACTCATGGCCATAGAGCGCGGCAAGCTTCAAAACCTCATCTTCGACAACCAGGTCCTCCTTTCCCACAGGGCACTGGCCGCCGTTCTA
Organism: bacterium BMS3Abin14; assembly: GCA_002897695.1. Lineage (NCBI taxonomy): Bacteria > bacterium BMS3Abin14. Next base: position 14,501 of record BDTG01000035.1, on the reverse strand, counting down.
GGTGTCATCCTCAACCTGCCGCCGATAAAACGCGTCATGGCTTCGAAGCAGATAAAATCCAGGTACATGGAGTGGGCTACGGGACAAAAAAACAGGCGGGGCCCAAGCTAGTCCCGGGATCTGGTCTTAGTACCTTGTAGCTGCCTTTCCCAGGCAGCAGGAACTGATCCTACCCCTGTCCCATTGCTCTTGTATATTCCCTCAGCCATTCCCTTATCGATTTCCTGACAGTTTCCCATGCGACGTCCCACAGCATCTTCGGCGTTTTTTCCCTTTCCGCATCGTCAAAATAGGCCAGGCCGAAGATGACGTGTCCGACATCCTCCAGAGCATATTTTTTCCTGTAGAGATCGAGAGCTTCACCGAGTGTGGTATGGGTCTTCAAAATGGCATAGAGGTCGAGAAAATCTTTTTTCGCGCCGCGTTGGGATATGGCTGAAAGCTTCATGCAGACGATGTCATCGAGGGAGGCGAGGTGGCAGTGAAGTTCCGGCAGGTGGGTGGCAGGGAGGAGGAGAGGATACCTGTATTCGAGAACACTGACGCTTATTCCGCGCACCAACCCATGCAGAGTGCCCCGGTCGACCCCGGTTGCGGCGAAAGGGATCCCGTTGTCCTTCAATTCATGGATGAAGGCCAGAGGATCGCCGAGGGGGTTTGCGGCGAACCAGTCAAGGTCGACTGATACCCTGTGGCCCATGTACAAGGCAAGAGCCGTTCCACCTGCGAGGTAGAGGCCCCTTTCAGACATGAAGGGACCCATTTCCCGAAGAACGCCCTGAAGGTCTTTGGCGAGGGCCTCCGTGTGGCAGCTCAAGATGCGGTCCTCTCTTCCCATATTTTTCTGCCGGGTTCGGATAGCCATTCGTCGACCCGGGAGCGGGGCAGGCTCAACACGAGTTCCCAGAAACGGAGGCGGGGAGGGGACAGGTTCTTTCCTCTGGACCTCAGAATCCACTCCGTCAAGGCACTTTCACCGAATTCCGAGAGCAGCCATCGGACACCATCCCATCCTGCCGCGGAGAGGACCCGGCCGATGATCAGGTCCCTGTCCCGATCCAGGGAAAGTGTTTGAGGGTCGTATTCCCAGAAGAGAGCGTACATTTTTTCAGGCAACCGCTTCATCCCTACATTTTACGTGATAATCAGATTGGTAACAAGGTAATAATTATTTATCGTAATGAATACGGTAGCTTGGGAGCAGGGGTGCATGGGCGAGGGGCAAAGCGCCGTCTTCCATACGTTCATCGGTGGAGAAGGACGGGTCCAATGTGGAAAATCAGACGCGGGGAGGGAACAGGTGTCATTGCGAGGAGTTACGCCCAATGGCGTGACGACGCGGCAATCTCGGGGTGATGAAGTCCAGCTCGCTTCCCTCTTCATGTTCTCCGGCATGCCGGCAACTCTCAAACCACCCCTACTTCACCATCCTGTATCTGTCGCCGATTTTCTCCAGCACGATTCCCCGTTTACTGAGGATCTGATGGGCCAGTTCCCTGACCACCGTGCTGTCGTCGGCTAAAAGGTCGGCAATAAGCGATATGTCCGAATCCTGTACCTTCGACGAGATGGCGTGCAGGCTGATATAATGCACCCGTTTATCAGGATCCTCGAGACCCCTGAGAAATGCCTGTTTTTCATCCCGGTTGACCCCCAGCATTGACAGGGCCTCCCCGCATCGAAAACGGACCAGTCCGGATGAATCGAAGAGGATGCCGTTTATAAGTCCTTCCCTCGATGCCGGTTCTTTCAGTTGACCCAGGGACACGGCGGCGGCGATCTTGACCCCTGTATCAGGGTCAACGACGAGGATCCTCTCCAGGACAGGAAGGGAGGTCAGTTCCCTGTACGGTTTAATGGCCTGGACGGCGGAGAGCCGAATGGATTGATCTTTAGAGCGCAGGTCGTCCAGCAGGTTCTTTGGAAAAGGAACATCCGCCGCCAGGGAGATTTTTGGCAGAGGAGACGTGAAAACGGCGAGAAGCGCTGCCATAGCGAAGAAAATTCGATGTCTGCGGATCATCAGGCCACCTACATACTGGGGAAAAAGACCAGGGGATAGCTTACGGTGACCGTCCCCTCAGGTATCTTGGGAAATTTCCAGTTCAGGACCATGCGGACCAGGGATTCTTCCAGGGGCGGCCATTTCATCTCCGATTCCTGGACGGAGCATTCTGTGACGTCGCCCCCAGGGGAGATGGAAAAGGTCAAGACAATCTTGCCCCTGAGTGCAGGGTTTTTACGCAGTTCCCTGTTATAGGCGTATCGGATGGCGCCGGTGTGGGAGGCGACGACCCGGGATATTACCCGGGATGAGCGTTCCTCCCTCGCCTCGGGATGAATCGTTTCCGTTTTTTCGGCCGGCGCTGCGCCGGATGTGCCGCCGCCTATTTTCGCGACCGCTGTCCGGTTTCCCACGCCTTCTCCTTCGATCTTTCCGTCAATGGTTATCAGACCGCTGCCCGGACCTTCCCGGCGCCGGCTGTAACACTTTCAAGGCGCTTCTGGGCGTCATGAATCCTTCTGAGCAATATAAATGCTTCCTTGGGGGCAAACTCCTCAAGCGAGTTCTTTTCGAGGCTCTGGATGACCTCCTCCCTGAAAGAGGGGAGACGGACCAGGGCTGACTTCAACAGGCCTCGGGTTTCCATGGCCTTCTGGATTTGCTTTTCTGTGAACCTGGTCTCACGCTTGAGGAGTTCAACGGATTCAGCGCCTTTTTTTTCGATCCTCGCCGCCTCATTCAAAAGCTTGCTGCCACCGTCTATCAGGGTTGACGTCCATTGAACCTGGGGGTCCCGGGCAGCCTGGATCAACCACTGGAGTATAAATCCCGGCGTTTTGCCCAGGATTTCAGGGTCAGGTTTCATGCCATGGAAGGCCTCATCCAACAGGGCGGAGAGATGGGACCCCGGTTTGAAATCAGAAACCCGGAGAGACTTCAGCCACTCGCAGACCTCCGTCAGGTACTTCGACTCCCGCCCCAGGAGTTGGGTCGCGTTGTCGAAAAGCCCCAGCTCCCTGTAACAGAGAGCCAGATCGATCACCCCTTCCCTGGCGGCCGTGGAGTCGGGATAATTGTCGATGAGTTCCTGGAGTCTCACTGCAGCGCCGGAAAGGTCACCCCTTCGAATGAGCACCCAGGACTGGCCATGCAAGGCCTCGGGAGCGTAGGGGCTGGAGGGTGGAAGGGCAAGCAAAGAGCTTCTGGCGAGTTTGAAATTTCCTGACTCCAGATAGTCATATCCTCTAAGGAGGTAGATGAGATCCGCCACCGGGGTTGTCTCGACGGTTTTGAAGGATGCCAGGATGGAAGCCGAGTCCCCCCAGCGGTTTATCATCGCATAATTCCGGGCTAAAGCGGCAGCGGCCAGCGCGTCATGATCCGTACCGTCCTTTTTTACAGATTGGAAAAGCGCAAGGGCCCTCTTTCCCTTGCCTTCCTGTTGGAGAAGAGAACCGAGGTAAAGTGCGGCCTTGCCGGTAATTTTACTGTCAAGAGTCGGTGGCAAGACTGGGGTTTTGAGTCCGGGTATCGATCTCAGCAACTGGATGTAGCGAACAAGGGAAGCGTTCCACAACGGCTCATCAGGCGATTTTGTGGCGATTGCGCCGGCGAAGGCCTCGGCTGCAGAAGAGAAAAGGCCAAGAGATCTCAATGTTTCTCCCCGGTAATAAAGGGCCTTAATGCCCGGCGGAGTTTCCCCTGAAGTCAACCTGAGCACATCAAGGTTGTCATGCTGCATGTAACGACCGATTACCAGGCGATTCAGAAGGCCCTGGTCAGGTGGAATCCATCGTACACCGACCAGAGCAGTTCCAGCCATGGCGGGGACGATCCTTACGGTCATCAGCAGCAGAAGGCATAAAGGGAGTATGCGAAAGTTTTTCAATCAGTTTTCCCTTGACCAGTGTTTGGCCTTCAGATCGAAGCTGTTCCCGGTCTTTCCCCTGTTCGCCCGGGAAAGACTGATCTCCATGAAATTGGCTGAAGCCCTGCGCGGCTCAAACCTGAAAACTGCGGAGACCACCTCAACCTTGAGGGATGGTTTCTCCGCAGTCTGTATCTGACACCTGGCAGCAAGATTGTGGGGGCCAGGCTCCATTATGTCGGAGAATATCTCCAGCGACCCTCCCTTTATAAGGAGGAGACGGTCGGCCTCAGACAACTGCCTGGTGACGAGGGGGTGGTCATCCATGCGGATCTCCAGTGAAAGGGGTATGGCTTCGATCTGCCCTCCGGTGGAGAAGAACAGTGATGCCGAGGTGATCTTGGGATCAACGAGGTCCTCAAGGAGGCTGTTAACCCTCTTGTCGAGAGTGTTCAGCTCCTGTTCGATATGGGATAGTTCGGTTTCGAGGCCGCTGATGGACCCTTTTCCTGTTTCCCCTCCGAAACTGACGGAAGGGGCGGTAAAAATGACGAGGAAAAAGACCGCGGTAATGATGGAAAAAAATCCCGATGTTGTCTTCATGGATCCTCCCGGTTTTGAAATATATTTCTTTAAGCCTTATCGCAGGCACTCATTTTTGCGATGATCCTGAAACAAAAGATTCATGTGGAAAGGAGACTCGGGCTACAGTCCAATTGGAGTTAATGCCCGGCGACATGGTGAACGGTCCAAAGATGCGCGTGATGCGCCTGGAGGGTTCGGCCGGATGGAGAACAACCGTCACCTGGGCCTTGCATGGGGTACCCTTAAGTGAATGATGGTAGCGGGCCCCTATTGTATAGATCCCTTCCGGCCCGTCGGCCAAGGTGAAAACCTCGGGCCCGAAACCATCCTTGTCATCCAGGTCAAGCGCACCTCCTGGTATGGCCTCGCTGCTGTCGTATGGGTCCAGAGCGCGATAGTAGGTGTGTTTTCCTTCAGGGCCCCAGACATGCAGATCAAGATCAACCCCGGGTTTGTCCCACGTGAGGAAAACCACCATGTCCTTGGGGGCCATGTTGATGGTTTTTACGGTAATATCGGGGCTTGTGGCGGTTTTGCCGAAAATGTCCAGCGCCTCGACCCTCAGTTTATTTTTCTCCCGAATCAGGACGATCGGTTGAGAAAATCGGCCCTGACTATCGACTTCAATGCGTCTTGGTGAACCATTGAGGAAAAGGAATGTCTCTCTGAGGATGGTTTTTGACATGATCTGCCCGTTGACCTGAATCACAGGGGAGATGGTGGTGTTGAAGACGTCCCCATCCACTGGATGGGTGAGTTCAACCTGCGGTGGGGGCGGAACATAAACAACCTTGACCTGGTCCCTTCCAAACCTTCCGGATTGGTCCCACGCCATGACCTCGATGAGGTTGTCGCCATTTTCCAGGACTATCTCGCTTTCTATCCTGGATTTGTTTACGGCGATGAGGCTGGAAATTCCGTTTACAGTCAGAAGGGCGGTGTTGGAATCACCTTCCACAATTGCGGTTAACCGCTGATAGGACCGGTTGACAGTTCCCGCTCGTGGTTCCAGGATGAGAACTCTGCCGGGATTGGTTCCCGGTTCCGGGAGCGGTTTTATAACTTTTTCCAGGGGGGATGCCAGGCTCACAACTACCCGCCTGTTCAATCTCTGGGCGTCGTGACCGCCATGGTTTACCAGCGCACCGCTTTCCCCCGCAGATCTGATATCTATGCGGTCCTCCGGAAATCCTGAAACTGTAGTCAACTGGTTTGCAACCTCATGGGCATAGTAATATCCAATGGCCATATTTTCCGCTGGAGATCCGAAGGTGTCGGTGTGCCCGGTTACGACGACGATGAGAGAGAGGTCGTTCCTGATGCGGTCCCGCAGTCGCCGGATGCGATCCTTGACGTTGGCATCAGCCTGATCGGCAAGCCAGCCGGCGGGGACCTCCACGGAAAGGCCCCCGGCGGACTTCCCGGGGTATTTGAGCGCCGGTGTCCGAGCCTTGGCGCCTGCTACCATTGAAAAGAGTATAATGATACTCAGAAGGGCAGGAGATATTCGGTTCATCGCAACCCTTATTACCATGCCGAATGCGGGGTTTCAAGGATTCGGGGTGTCAACCGTTGATAGGGCCGCAAAAAGTCCATTCGCGGCTTTTTGCGAAGTCATCAATCGTTCCCTGGATGAAAAACGGATGATATAGTGTCTATTCGGGTGTCCAGGTATCGAAGTAGGCCTCTGGACTCTGGACTCCCTGTCCGCCGTAGCTCCCTGAGCGAAGGTGGATGGATACTGGACTCTGGACTATTGAATCAGCCCCCGGCGGGAGGGGAATGTCATGAACGTCGCGGCTTTTGACATCGGAACCAATACCATCAGGTGTCTTGTCGCGCGATCTTCCGGGGATGTACTGGAGCCCTTGAAGGTTTTCCGCAGGATAACCCGTTTGGGTAAGGGTTTGAGTAGGAATCGACGACTCTTGCCCGGACCGGTTGACATGACGCTTCGCGCCCTCGAGGATTTTTCCAGGGAGCTTGGGAACAGGAATGTTGCCAGAGCCCGGGCCGTTGGGACCAGTGCGCTGAGGGATGCGCCGAACGGGGCGGTAATACTTGAAAAAGCCGAAGATGTTTTAGGTTTTCCCCTTGAGGTCATATCGGGGGAGGAAGAGGCGCATCTGACCGCCCTGGGGGTTCAGGGAGGCATAGGCCGAATTAATGATGGCATGGTCATCGATATCGGCGGGGGAAGCACAGAGGCCATTCGAATAATCTCCGGCGCTATTCAATGGTGGAGAAGCATGCCTGTGGGGGTTGTTCATCTGACGGAGGCCTGCCTGCGTTCGGATCCCCCGCTTCCGGAAGAGATCCGGCGAATGAGAAGAAAAGTGGAACGGTTTGTCAGCGAACTTCCCTCAGGGGGAAAGACTCTCGCCGCCACCGCAGGCACACCGACGACGTTGGCGGCCCTGGATTTGGGCATTGACGAATACGATCCTACTCTGGTAAATGGTCACGTCCTTTCCCTGGACCGTATCAGTGAACTCACCGACGCCCTGATTCGGATGAAGATCGTGGAGAGGTCAGGCCTTCCGGGCATGGAGGAGGGGAGGGAGGATCTTATCCCCGCAGGATCAATGATTGTCAGGCAATTAATGAAACACTGGGGGATGCTGAAGATGACCGTCAGCGACTGGGGGCTCCTGGAAGGCGTGGCCATGGAGGCAGCTAAGGGAAGAGGGTATTTATTAGTTTGAGGTTTGAGGTGTCGAAGAACTTCAGGGTCTTGTGTCTAGTCCAGATCCCAGATCCCAGATCCCAGATCCCAGACCCTGGTATTTCTGGAACGTTGAACCGTTGAACCGTATCTGAACGTTGAACCCCTGTCCGCCATAGCTCGAAGAGCGAAGGCGGATGGACTCTGGACTTAAAATATGAACCGAAAAACTGAGCTCAAAAGACAGATGGACCTTATCGGCCGCGGCGCGGTGGATCTGATCTCCGTCGAGGAGATGACCGCCAAAATCGAAAGGTCCCTCGAGACCGGGGCCCCACTCAGAATAAAGGCGGGGTTTGATCCTACGGCGCCGGACCTTCATCTGGGGCACACGGTTCTCCTGCAGAAGATGAGGCATTTTCAGGACCTTGGTCACAAGGTGATCTTTCTTGTCGGGGATTTTACCGGGATGATCGGGGATCCCACAGGGCGGTCCGAGACAAGAGTGGCGCTGACAAGGGATCAGGTGTTGAAGAATGCCGAGACCTATCAGGAACAGACCTTCAAAATTCTGGACCCGGACCGGACCGAAGTTGCTTTCAACAGTGCGTGGATGAAAAAGATGAGTGCCGACGGCCTTGTCGAACTTGCGGCACACTACAGCGTGGCCAGGATGCTGGAACGGGATGACTTCAGGAAAAGATATGCGGAACAGCGGCATATCAGCATCCACGAATTCCTCTATCCCCTGATCCAGGGTTACGATTCCGTTGCTCTTAAAGCAGATGTGGAACTGGGCGGCACGGATCAGAAGTTCAACCTTCTCGTTGGGCGAGATCTCCAGAGGGCCTACGGACAGCCCCCCCAGGTGGTCATAACCATGCCGCTTCTGGAGGGGACGGACGGGGTTCACAAGATGAGCAAGTCCTACGACAACTATGTCGGGGTCAGTGAACCTGCCGCTGAAATTTACGGAAAACTCATGTCAATATCCGACGAGTTGATGATGCGTTATTACGAGCTTCTAAGTGGCATAAGCAACCAGGATTTGAGAAAACTGCAAAATGGCATGAAAACTGAAAAGGTCCACCCCATGGATGCCAAACGTTCGCTGGCTTTGGAAATTGCCTCCCGTTACCACGGGGAAGAGGATGCCAAAAAAGCCGAAGAAGCCTTTAACAGTGTTTTCAGCCGCAGGGAGACTCCGGAGAATATGCCGGTGTTCCACCTCAAAGGGAAGACGGTCTGGATCGCCAGGGTCATGCTTGAAAGCGGGCTTGTCACCAGCACCTCCGAGGCAATGCGGCTCATACGGTCGGGTGGGGTCAGGCTGGACGGTGAAAAGCTGTCGGATACGAAACTGGAAATTGAATCCGATGGGGAAAAAATACTCAAGGTTGGGAAAATCCGATTCCTCCGAATCGTTGATTGATGGACTTTTTGCGATCAGATATTGATTTTTTGCGACCAGGTCTTGATGAAGAGGTGCGTTGTTAATGGGTCCTGAAGATGGTCTGAATTTACGCAAAATAGCGTTGTGGATCCTGGTTGTATTTGGCGTAGGCATATCCATCCTGGAGATCAGCACCCGTGCGAACGCCTGGACAGCCATATTCTCCAACGGGGGGCTATCAGTTGATTACAACCTTATAGCAAAACCCGGCCTGGGCGCCCTGGCGGACGGTCCCCTTGCCGAAAGGGCCATCGCGCGGGCCTACACGAAGGAGGTCAGGGTCCAGTTAGATCACCTGCTCACCGTAAAGAGGGAGGACATCCGGAGGTCCATCTCTCTCTCATCGAGATATGTGAACCATATGGAACTTGTTCTGAAACAGAACGGGCTCCCTGCCGAACTGGCCTATCTGTGCATCATTGAGAGCGGTTACCGCTCCTTTGCTCGAAGTCGTGCCGGGGCAACCGGGATGTGGCAGATGATCCGGGCGACTTCACGGCGCTTCGGACTGAGGACGAACGCGTGGGAGGACCAGAGGCTCGATTTTGCCATGAGCACAGAGGGAGCCGCCCGTTATCTCAAATATCTGAGAAAACGATTCAACGATTGGGACCTCGTTCTGGCCGCCTATAATGCCGGTGAGGGCAGGGTGCAGGCAGCCATCAACAGGGCAAAACGGATGGGCCTTGAGGGTCGATTTGAGGACCTTCGTTTGCCCCGGGAAACCAGGATATATGTCCCCGCATTTTATGCCGCACTGCTTGTGGCCATGGAGCCCGAGAGATACGGTATTTTTCCTGACTACCAGCCTCCCCTTGATTTTCAGGAGATCAACGTTCCGGGAGGAGTGAAACTGGCGAGTCTTGAGGCCGAATTCGGTACGCAGGAAGGGGTGTTGAGGGCCCTCAACCCATCGCTAATCAAGG
>BDTG01000034.1 GCA_002897695.1 bacterium BMS3Abin14 | reverse complement strand
CTCCGGCAACAGTGTTTATTCAATAATATCAATATGTTACCGAAATAGTGCATGATAAAACAAAGGAAAATACAAACAAAAAACACACAATTTGCTAATATTATCAACAGGTTAGAGTTTACGGATGGACACTAATTAGTCCGGCTTTACCTCGTTATGCTTTTGAAACTGAAAAAAAGCTGAGAAAATGGTTGACCGGGAAAGTTATATTGAAGTCGAAGCTCTCTACAGGTTTACCCTGGCCAGTGACCCGTGGTGGCTTGAGGGAAACTACAATCTCGCCAAGCTTGAATTTTAAATTGGACCAAAATGAGCGAGAGGATACCAAGGGTATTGATAGGGCAGCCAGGCAATTAAAACGGAGAGTGGCGTGGGTCAAGGATTAATGAAAAATGATGATATTTGTGCATCTATCCTTTTTAAGACTGTGCTCCTCCCGGAGAAAAGCTTAATGACAGAGATTACGAAGGGAACCCCGAATAAAAGTCCGAAACCTGCGAATAAAAAGGCGCCGCTGTCGTCAGCCCTAAAAGCAGGAAAGGTTAAATAAAAACTGGCAAAGGTGCAGATGCCAGAAACAATGACGATTACCCATTGCCACATGACTAACCCCTCCAGGATTCAATCAAACTGTTTGCCTCTCCAAACAACAGTGCCTATAAATCAGGATAAACAAGAAAATTCAATGTAGCCGAATAAAATCAGTCGGTCAAATTTCGGAACGGAGGGTAATACAGCGCGCCGAAGTTGCACGATCTTAAGCAGCGAGCACAGGAAAAGCAGTCGGCAGGCGCTTTTTTGTGGTCAAGCAGGCCCTCCATGGTCTCCAGGTAATATTCACCCTCTGCTTCGTCGTAATTGGTATACTGATTGAATAAAAATGGTAGGGGGATTTTCAGGTTGGCCCAATGGCGTTCACCACTTATTCTCCAGGGAGGATTGACAATGCGTATTTTGCTGCTGAGTATAATATCTGTTCTTTTTATCTCCTTGCCGGCTGTCGCCGATAATGGCCTTATCAGTTTAAAGAGCTCTCACAACGTACAGGCTACAGCGGATCGCCTTGAAAAGACCCTGAAAATAAAAGGCATGACGGTGTTTGCGAGGATCAATCATGCAGAGGCGGCGCGAAAGGTCGGGATAACGCTGCGCCCAACCGAATTGATCATCTTCGGCAATCCCAAGGTTGGCTCGCCGCTGATGCAATGTGGCCAGAGCATTGCCATCGACCTTCCCCAGAAAGCGTTAATCTGGAAAGATGAAGCGGGCCAGGTGTGGGTGTCCTATAACGATCCGAAGTATCTGGCGAAGCGCCACCATATCAAGGGGTGTAATGAGGTCATAAAGAAAATAGGGAATGCCCTTGGTAATTTTGCCGGGGCTGCTGCACAGTAGATCATGGAGCACCTGGTCGGAAAGGACATCTACAGGGATCCGGGCAGGAAGATCGACGGCCTATCGGTGAGGACGCCGTGGAACGAGACCCTCCGCGAGATCCTCAGGAATCTTCTCTCGGCAATACTATGGCGGAACATTGTTTTTCCCTCAGATAAAGCAACCAAACAAAAACGGAATTAACGGACGAGAGAATAGTAATAGATTTCGGCGGAAAGGAATATCGAAATAGCGGGAAGGACAAAAGGAGTGTTCTCAGGCCCGCGTGAAGACATGGGAATACCCCTCCGGTCGAGCGGTCCGCAGATCGCTCAATGGAACGCATGACTGGTAGCCATCCATAATTATATACGAAACTCAGTTTTCTTCCACCGTCCCCATTCCCCGTTCATCGTAACGGGTGCCTGCGGCCGCGCCGGGCGGAAAAGCTTCGCTAAGTATGACTTTATCTTCTTGGGAAAGGGGGATGGCCAGTGCCTTGACGTTCTCCTCCAGATGGGTCCGGCGCCGGGTGCCCGGTATGGGAACTATGTCCTTTCCCTGCGCCATAACCCAGGCCAGAGCTACCTGGGCGGGGGTAAACCCCTTCCTGGAGGCGAGGTCCTTAAGCCCGTCTAATAGTTCGAGGTTCCTTTGGAAATTTTCCTCTTCCCGGAACCTTGGGAACCGCGCGAGACGCGAGTCCCCTTCCACGGCAAAATCCTCCCGGCTTGTAAATTTTCCCGCAAGGAAGGCACGCCCCAGCGGGCTATAGGCGACAAATCCTATACCCAGTTCCCGGCAGGCAGGGAGTATCTTTTCTTCGGGGTCTCGCGACCAGAGCGAATATTCGGTCTGAAGGGCCGAGATGGGATGAACCGCATTCGCCCTGCGGAGGGTTTCGGGCCCCGCCTCGCTGAGCCCGAGGTACCTGACCTTGCCCTCCTCTACGAGCCGCGACATGGCGCCCACCGTGTCCTCGATGGGAACCTCGGGATCCACCCGGTGCTGGTAGTAAAGGTCGATGTGATCCATCCCCAACCGTCTCAGGCTGCCCTCGCAGGCGGAGCGGACGTATTCCGGCCTTCCGTTCACGCCACGGAAGCTTTTGTCCTCCCCCCTGAGGATGCCGAATTTGGTGGCGATGACGAAACGGTCCCGTATCCCCGCTACAGCCCGGCCCACCAGACCCTCGTTATGCCCCATGCCGTATATGTCGGCGGTGTCCAGGAACGTAATGCCGAGGTCAAGGGCTCGGCGGATAGTGGCGATAGACTCGGCCTCCTCGCTCGGACCGTAGAACTCGGACATCCCCATGCATCCGAGGCCCATGGCCGACACGGCCAATCCCCGATTTCCCAATCTTCTTGTTTTCATAATGACTCCTTTAGTCACGTGCCTGACGCTCCCATACTCCCAAACGCCCACACGCCCACACCGTTCTTTATCCTCTGGACTCTGGACTATTAATACACCAGCGGCATTTGCGAGATCTCGCAGTGGGGATAGTTGGGGCGAAATTGCTCGCACGCCTCAGGCCTGTGGCCGGGACCCTGGTGATAAGTGGAGCAGAAAGCCATGGATTTCGAACCGTTGGTAAATAACAGGGGGCACATCCTGAGTCGGACCCCGTCATAGTACCAACCCTCGTAACGCTGACAGTTCCCCTGTCCATTATCAACCGGTTGAACGAAGTAGCGGATCAGGGAGTCGTGCCTGGTCCAGAAGTCATATTCCCAAGTCTCGAAAGGCCCCGGGTTGAGTTCCGCACAGCAGGAACCACATCTGCGACAGGTCGTCGGACCGGGGGTCTCAGCCAAGGAGGAAAGCCGCTTCAGGTCGATCCTGGAGTCGATGAAACGGTAGGCTCCGAAGAGTGCCAGAAGGGGTTCCATGGAGGAGGCAAAGTGACGCTCAAGAATCCATGACCATGGAATCCACCTGCTGCGGGCAACGCTTCCCACATGCCTGGGAAGCACGGCCGCAAAAGCCCGGTTGCGCTCACCCAAAACGTCCTCCAACCATTCAAGTGTAGCAGGAAAAAACAGCCCCGCAACCTTAATAACTTCACGAGAAGTCGTTCCCTAAAAATCCACCACAAGTTCCAGGTTGACAGTCAACGGCACACCACCATACTCGCTGTTGATGGTCAACCCCTCCGGCGAATTACCGAGCCCGTAATTTATTCCGCCGATGAACTGGGAGACGTCCGACAGGGAGTACAATCCGTACAGCCTCAGCAGTACACTTGGATCGGTCAGGTTAACGAATGCCACCGAATGACCGGTGAAAAGAGGGGTCAACTGCAAGGATAAATCAAGGGCAGCGTTCCATCTTCCAACTGTCAGGGTCCGACCATCGACAAAGCGGTCGGAGATCCTCATGGCCGAGTATGCTCCGGTGTCTGTGGAACCCCAGCCGTTATAATGCAGTTCCCCTAGGAGATGGGTTAAAGTCCCGAGCTGGTTTTCGACCCCGGCGGTGACCTGCCAGAATGCATTTTCTCCCTCTGGATAGGTATATAGGGCCTGTGTGAAGAGTTTTGTTCCCGAAACGTCGAGGGTGTATCCTCCCCCGGCCTCGATGTCCCCGGCAATCAATCCTCCGACCAGTGTCAAGGTGCCGCCGCCGGCCGGGAGAAAAAGATAACCTGCGCCGCTCCCGGATGCGTTTCCCCGGGGAACGCCCACTATGGTAAATTCAGAGAAGCTTCCCATGGAAAAGGTCAAAAGGGCTGCATCCATCCCGGGTTTGTGGAGCCTTGAAATGTCCGCGAGGGAAAAAGTGCCGAAAAGGTCCTCGATGTTGAAGTAAAAGGCGTTTCCCCATGTTACCGCCTGGCGGCCCAGGGTAAGACGAAACTTTTGATGATTCAGGGTTATCAGTAGACGGTCGATCTCGGAGAATGCAATGGTATTGTTCCGAGGAGTGCCGCTGGTCTCCAGGTCCAGGGAGCGGAACATGGATGTTGAGGAGGAGACAGGCCGCCCACTCGAGTTTGACCACCCCGTCATGCCTGCCAGTGCGTGGACTTCCAGGAATAGATCGCCCGCTGTTTCCTGAGCCATGAAGCGGCCCGACACCTCCCACCGGGTGAAGCCGTCGGAGGCTTCCGAAGGGAGATATGCTGCGGTGGCCCAGCTCCCCAGCCCGTCCAGCTCGAACCCCGTCCAGGCTGCCGCCGGAGAGACCGTTAATATTATCCAGGCCAGAGCCAGGAAGAGGGCAGGGGACCTGTTTGACAACTTAATCGCGGCCCACAAGAGTATCCTTCACAACCTCACCGTCTCTCAAGCCGATGAACCTGTGCGCCCGCGCGATGACCTCGGGATCGTGGGACGAGAAAAGAAAGGTCGTTCCCATTTCCTCATTGAGAGTTTCCATGAGGTCCATGAGCCCCTGTTCCGTGTGGCTGTCGAGGTTGGCTGTGGGTTCATCGGCAAGGACGAGGTCAGGATCGGATGCAAGCGCCCGCGCTATAGCGACCCTCTGTTGCTGCCCCCCGGACAGTTCGTGGGGTTTTCTGCGTTCGAGCCCTTCCAGGCCCACCTTCGACAGGAGCATCATCACCTTTTCCTTTCGGAGCTTTTCGGGCACCCTCTGGAGGAGGAGTACGAATTCGGCGTTTTCGTAGGCCGTCAGAACGGGAATCAGGTTGTAGAACTGGAAGATGAATCCGATGTGGTCCCGTCTGAGTCTCGACCGTTCCATCCTGGAAAGGGTGCTGTACTCCCGGTCGTCCAGCCAGATTTTCCCGGATGTAGGTCGATCCAGGGCTCCGACGAGGTTCAGTAGGGTCGTCTTGCCCGATCCGGAAGGCCCGGCGATCACGGCGAACTCCCCTCTCCCGATGTCAAGGGTGACGTTCCTGATGGCGTGGACCTCGATAGTTCCCTGTTGGTAGGTGCGGGTCAGGTTTTCCGTCTTGATGATGGACATTAATTACTCCTCATGGTTTTTCCATCGCTTCCACCGGTTCTATGTGTGAGGCTTTCCATGCCGGATATATCCCCATTGTCAGTGTGAGGCCGAGAACCGCAAGACAGAGCTGGAGTATCCGGTGAGGCCGGAGCTGGGAGTACATGATGGGATCCACGACTGTCCCGGCAAGGTTCCAGCTCTCGGAGGAAAAGGACCTGAGGTCAAGGCCGTGGACAGAGAAGTACCAGTTGACCCCCAGTCCGAGGATGAGCCCCCCCCCTATCCCTAACAGGGTGAGAAAGGTCGTCTCCAGCAGAATCATCCTGAGGATAGCTCCATTTTCCATGCCCAGCGCCGCAAGGATTCCGATCTCCCTCTTTCGTTCCATTACGGACATGAGCACGGTGTTCAATACCCCGATGGAGACGATGAAAAGGACGATGCCATAGGTCAGGTAGCCGAACACGTTGTCGATTATGACGAAATCCCTCATCTGAGGCTGGAGCTTCTGCCATGGGAGAAGGACGTCAGGCCCGTCGGGGAGCATTTTATCTAGCTCCCTGAACACGGCGTTCTGCTGATATGGGTTGGACAGGTAAATGGCCAGGGACGTCACCCCCTTGCCCATGCCGAGGGTTTTCTGGAGTATCCCAAGGGGAAGGAGGCAAACCGCCCCGTCGATGGACGAGGACCCGGTCTGAAAGATTCCCTTCACCCGCAGCAGGACGCTGGTTATCTCGCCGCCGGCATCCTGGGCGGTGAGAACCGCTTTTTTCCCTACTTTCAAATTAAGGCGCTTGGCAAGCTTTTCCCCTATCACCAGGTTATGGCGGCCTGTGCTATCGAGAAAGGCGCCTTCCTTCATGCTCCTTTTGAATATCGCTCCCTCTGCCTTCAGGTTCGGGTCTACCCCCTGAAACAGGATCCCCTCGGAGCCGGCTGCTGTGGCCAGAATCCCCTCACCGCGAATTCTTGGAAAAACCTCCCTGACCCCCGGATTGGATTTCAGAGCGGAGAGGATCGGGCCGGGGTTCCGGATAAAAAGAGAGGGGGAAGGGGATTGCAGGTAGCCTTTGGGCTGGACGGTCAGATGCCCCTGGCCGATACGCACGCCGTTTTCGATCATCTGGTTGTGCCCGCCGTCGCCAAGGCCCATGGAAAATAGTGAAAGGGCGGTCCCAAGCGCGATTCCCACTGTTGTGATCAGGGTCCTTCGAAGGTAGCGGCGAAGGTTCCTCGCGGCGAGGCCGATAATCATTGGCCGGGTCGTAAAAAGTCCCTTCATGGCTTTTTACTCCACGGAAAGCGAAAAGTGTCATTTTCACTTTCCTCACAAATCTTCGATTTGCGCGCCCTTAAATGGGCGCGTGGATAACTTCGCAAGAAGTCATCCATTAACGCCCCCTTCCAACCGCGGTGGCCGGGGTGATGCGGGCTGCCTTGAATAGAGGGTAAATCGTGGCCAGCATACTGACTACCAGCATTATCTCAACGGATTGAACGACAGCTGTAAGCGTGAGACTGGCACGGAGATGGGGGTCGAAAGTCACACCCGCGTAGGCGAAGGAGCCTCCAAAGTTGCTGATGTCCCAGCCGTAGACTTCGAGGTACCAGGACCAGAGGGCTCCGCCGACTCCGCCGGCAACAGCGGAGATGATGGTCATGAAAATGGTCTCAAGGAAAACAATAGCCGCGACAGGTATTGGCCCCAGTCCCAGAGCTCTCATGACCCCGATCTCCCTGGTCCTTTCAAAGAGGGCCATTAGCTGAGTATTGACGATGCCCAGGGATGCCACGGCGAAGATGATGAAAAGCACAATAGTGGTGCTGGTGGAGCTCAATTTCAGGACTTCCGAAAGTCCAGGGAGAAGCTCCCTCCAGCTTTTTACCTCGAGCCCCATGGGGGCCATGAGGGTTTTGAAACGCGACAACGCTTCGGCCAGTCTGTCGGGCCTTGCGAGGCGCACAGCTACTTCGTGTATTTTTCCGTGGAGCACCATCAGGTCATCCATGTCGCGAATGTCCATGAGGACTCCAGTCCGGTCGATAGTTTCTCCTATGCTCTGAAGGACCCCTGAAACCGTGTAGATGGCATTGCCGAGGGACCCGTCGGCAGCCTGGGCCAGAAGGACGACTTCATCCCCGGGGCCTACGGACAGGGTTTTCGCAAGGTTATGGCCCAGAACGACCTTTCCTCTCCCTCCCTCGGACAGGAAGACCCCGCTTTCCAGGTGATGTTGAAAATCCGTTACCCGCCTTTCCCTTGACGGGTCGATCCCCCATATGTAGCCTCCGGCGGACTGGGGGCCCGAACTTACCAGGGCGGTGGCATAGGACCTCGGGGCCGCCCACCCTTCGTTGGCGGAGTCCACGACTCTCAGGACCGCTTCGGGTTTGTCGATGGTTTCGTAAAGGGAGCGGTTATCGAGATACCCTGGTTTGTGAATCTGGATATGGCCCGTACCCAGAACGGTGGCAAACTGAACCATCTGGCCGTACATCCCGTCCATGAGTGCATACGCAACGATCATCATGGTCAGGCCGAAGGACATGGAGAAGACGGTAATTCCTGTACGCCGCGGATTTCTCCAGAGGTTGCGCCATGAGATCCTCAGAATGGTCATTGGGACAGGTCTCTGCGGGACAGGTTGCGGATGGAGAAAAAATCCTTCTTCAGTCCAAGTCCGAACTTTATTTCGTTGTAATGGATAACCGTTCTCTCGGTCGGTTTGTCGGCGGGGATCAGTGTCATGGTCGCCGGGAGACTCCGTCCGCCGAATCGCGTCACGTCGGAAAAGGTCATGGTCCTGGCCAGGTTTCCGTCCTCATCGTAATACAGCGAGGTTATCGGGATCAGTTCATCCCGGCGAACGGTGATCAGGATCTTTCCCCATACCACAGGGGCGTCCGGTTTCGGGATCAGGGTGATCTCATAGACCGGCATCCCCCCCCGTTTTCCCTCGAAGGTAATCCTGGAGTCGTAATCTTCGGACATCCTGCTCTCTTTTACGAGATCGTCATTGGTAAAGTGACTGCCCATCCACCCGGCCATCATCATCGAGGTGGGCACCTTGATGACCCTGTTGACCCTCGGGAGGTAGTTCCAGATCTCCTTTTTGGTTTTAAGGGTGGCGACTCCCCTTTCCCTGGGCGGATATGTGATGACGAGGAGAGAGTAGTCCTTCCCCAGTGACCACGCCTTGATCTTTAACGACCTCTTCCAGTGGACAGTGATCACCTCCATGGACATCTCGGCGTAGCTGGATTCGCCCCGCCACAGGTCGTCGACCTTCTCCAGAATCTCTCTGGAGGTCACAGCGCCGGCTGCTTTCGGCGCCAGGATGTTGATCATGGGGATGATGACGCATAATACCGACAGAAAGGCCTTTTTGACTTTCCCCATCCTCATCTCTTTGCCCTTGTTGCAGCTCCGCCCGGGGCCTTTCACCCTGCACCCTGTCCTGTGTGCTCAACTGGTCCCTGCATGCAATAATGACCGGTCGGCGGGCCATTATCAACTGAAAAAACGGGGGCTGTTTTCAAAACAGTACTGATTGTAGCGTCTCAAAGGGGGCATTATCATGCCTTCGGGGGGACATGGATGAAAATATTTTTTCTTTGACAAAATAAAAACAATGTTTTAAAAATAACCAACCTCGACATTGAACAGTTCACATTTGGATTGATCCTGGCCCCTCTTCTAACGCCCAAAAGGGTAGAGACCAGGGTCTTTCAGTTAGGTAAACGCTGTTTTAACGGGAAAATTATAGGGCGGATGTCGAATCGTCCTGTTCATGAGTTAAGGTTCATTCCATAATCCCATGGGAGAGGAGGTGGTTCCCGGAATCTGTTATGAATGTTTCCTGTTTCTGGAGGAAGTAACACTTTTTATCGGACCATCATTTTGGAAAGGAGAAAGGAATGACAAAAGGTAATCCTGCAGTTATCGGGTTAGGTGGATTCGGATTGACCACCATGATCCTTCAGTTCCATAATCTGGGCTGGGTAGGAATCGGCCCTGTCCTCTGGATCGGTCTTCTGTACGGAGGGACCGCTCAGTTGGTCGCCGGGTTCCTGGAGTTCGGCACCGGCAATAACTTCGGCCTGTGTGCCTTCACCGGATACGGCGCATTCTGGATCGCGTTGTGCTTCTTCGTTATCTTCGGCACCAGTTCTGATATCGTTGCCAAGTACCCGACGCTGAAGTTGGACGCAAGGGGTCTGGGTGTTTTCCTTGTGATGTTCACGATCTTTACGGGTATCCTGTGGATAGCGTCAATCAAGCACCACTTGGTGCTTAACCTGATCTTCCTGACCCTGTTCCTGGGCTTCCTCGGCCTGGACTTCAAAGAGCTGGCCGGAAGCAAGGCGTTAGGTACCCTCGCTGCTTGGGACCTGATTGTCTGCGCATGTCTGGCACTGTACCTGATGGCCCACGTTGTCTACGCGGAAGCCGGCATTCATCTGCCAATCGGCGCCCCGAAGTCGGAGTAATGTCTAACGGCTAGGGTTCAATAACCCTGGGCTTTTTTCTTTGGCCCGTGTATCTTTTGCGTTCCCCATGGGGGTACAAGGGATGTGCGGGCCGTTTTTTTGTCTAAAATCATTCCCTCAGCGATGTTCCCGACGGCAAGGTATATGGTGGACTTTTTTCGGCCATATCAATAGCCTGTCAGTCTCAATTGGCCGCAAGATCCACGTTCACGGTGTTGATCTTTCCCTCGCCCACCTCCACAGTAATCTCCCTGGTTACCCCCATTTGACCGTTTTTCAAAACAAAAGTCCTCTTCCCCACAGGCAGGTCCTCAAGGACGATGGGCGTGTATCCCTTGAGATTTCCCCTGTAGAATACCTGTGCCCACGGGATTGCCCCGATCCGGACTTCTCCCCTGGGCAGGGGGGTCAAACGCAGGGTCCGATCACCTTCAAGCCGGTCCAGGCTGAAGGTGGATTTCCGGTAGCCATAAAGGTCGGCCGAGACTATCAAAGGTCCTCTGTTTTTATCCAGGGATATCCTGGCTGGAGACCTGCCGACCACATTGCCGTTTACGATGATCCGGGCCCCCGGAGGTGACGTAGAGATTGTGATGTAGTCCGCTTTTTGTGCCGGAAGGGGGTTTGATTGCGCTGCGGCATCGGGCGGATTTGATCCGGCGGATTGTGCAGACGGGGCGGGTGTGGATATAGCCGGTTTTTCAATGCCCGTAGGGGAAAGGAAAACCCACATTGCGGCAATGGCAAGAAGTGTCGTGATAGTGATTGGAGCCCCGTAGCGTTTTGGCCTTGTGATGGTTGCTGAGGTCGGTGCAACTGCAGGGATCTCCCTCGGGGTCTTACTGTGGGATTGAACCCGCTGTCCCAGAATTCTCTCCGATTTTGGGGTCTGCAGCGGTTCCAGTTCCGCGGCGATAGCTCCTGCGGAGGCCGGTCTGGATGATGGGTTTACCGCCAGACATGATTCAACAAGCATCAGGATACTGGCCGGAATGCCTGCGGCAGAGGAGATGGGTGGAAAGTCGGCATTCTGGACGGCTTTTAGTGTTGCCCCATCGGAACCTCTCGTGAAAGGATGGCGTCCCGAAAGGATCTGGTGGGCGATAATTCCCAGGGAGAAGATGTCGGATCGGTGGTCCAGAGGTTTTCCTTCCACCTGCTCCGGCGACATATAGGATAATTTTCCCTTGAAAGCGGTGGTCCACGTAGCGTCCGACAGAACTGCCCTGGCGATACCAAAATCGGCTATCTTGATCTCCCCCTCGGTGGAGATGAGGATATTATGTGGGCTCAGGTCGCGGTGGATGATGCCGCCCGGGGATTCCGGTCCCCCCATGCCGTGGGCATACTCCAACCCTCTGGATATCCTGTACAGAATGTGAACGGCCTCTCCCAAGCTGACCGGTTTTTCATCAGGCATGGCTTTGAGAAGTCCCCTCAGATCCATGCCGTGGATGTACTCCATTACGATAAAATCTGTTTCATCCAGAGTCCCGTAATCCTGGATGCCTATAATGTTGGGATGGTCAAGAAGGGAAGCCATGTGGGCCTCCCTGGAGAAAAGCTCCCGGAAGGAATCTTCTCTGGAGAGGTGGGGAAGAATAAGCTTCACGGCCACTTCGCGGGTGAACTGTTTCGGGTTTTCTCCCCGGGCGAAGAATGGCTGGCCCTTCATCCTCGCCCTGTAGACTTCCGCCATTCCCCCCGAACCGATTAGCTCCAGAAGCACGTATTGTCCGAATGTCCGTTGCATCGTGGATAAAATAGCACAAAGCGGATCAGGTTGTCAGAATTTGACTTTAGCCGTTTCGAATTGTAGGGTTGATAACTTTGTAAAAAGCTATTAATGGACTTTTTATAACTATATCAGGGCTGACCTTTTGTGCCAAGGAGGCATGGGAATGATTGATCTGCACACACACAGCACTGCCTCGGATGGAACCATGAAGCCGGCCGAGCTGGTCAGGTATGCAGCTGAACGCGGTATCGAGGTTCTTGCACTGACGGATCACGATACACTGTCCGGCCTCAATGAGGCGGAAGATGAGGCCGGGCGGGTGGGGATAGATTTCATCCCGGGGATAGAGATAAGCGCTGAATTTGAACCCGGAACCCTGCACATCCTCGGATACTACACGAATGCGGGTGATTCAGCTCTGGAAAGGAGCCTCAGCTTACTGAGGGAAGGGAGGGACCATCGGAACCGGATTATCCTGGAGAAGCTGGCGGTCCTTGGGTACCCGCTGGAGTTAAAGGATGTTATGCGGTTTGCGGGCGGGCAGAGTGTGGGGCGTCCCCACATCGCGGATGCCCTTGTCAACAGGGGATACGTCGATAACCGGAATGAGGCTTTTGATCGTTTACTGTCAAAAGGCGCTCCCGCGTATGCGGATAAGGAGCGCATGACCCCCGAGGGCGCCGTTGCGATCATCCTCAAGGCCGGTGGAATCCCCGTTCTGGCCCACCCTCAGTATATGAATCTGGACAGGGACTCCCTTTCGATGTTTGTGGGCGATCTGAAGAATTCGGGCCTTGCAGGCCTTGAGGTCTATTATTACAGCCACTCCCCTGAAGATGTCGCTTTCTATGGTTCCCTTGCCGAAGAGTATGGACTGCTTCCGACGGGCGGTACCGACTATCATGGTCCAGGAGGGCTGAAGCGCACCGATATCGGCATCGGCACCGGCGATATGCGTGTGCCGGGGAGTGTGGCTGAAGGGTTGAAGAAAGCACACTTCTCCGGGTTGCAGAGTGGATTGGGGCGTTGACAGATGGCGGAATCGGGCATAGATTTCATGCGGAAGCCTCTATATAGTACGGGAATCGTAACAGCAGAAAGAAAAGAGGAGTAGAGTAGATGCCCACTTACGAGTACCATTGCGACAGTTGCGAACGCGAGTTCGAAGTTGACCAGAGGATTACCGATGACCCATCGAGCGAATGTCCGGAATGCGGGGGTAAGGCCCACCGCCTGATCAGCGCCTCAAACTTTATCCTTAAGGGCAGTGGGTGGTATAAGACCGACTACTGTTCATCGTCCGACCCACCCCCCAGTAAACCAGCGGGTTGCGCTGCGGAAACATCCGACCCGAAATGTAAGTCCTGTCCGGCAGGCACGAAGTAACTCTGCCGGAAAGCGGCGTGATAACAAGGGAGCGTAAGGTCAAAGGAAAAACGGGTCCCCCACCAGGCAGAATATCCTCCAGGGATCTCAGGGGGAACCTGAGGATTGCGGCAGCTTTTATTGTACTGATAGTAAGCGGCGGTGTGTTCGGCTTCATGAAAATAGAGGGCTGGGGGTTCCTCGATTCCCTGTACATGACTGTCCTGACCCTGTCCACCGTGGGTTTCAGGGAGGTTTATCCGCTCTCCCCGGCCGGCAAGATCTTCGCTATATTCCTCATTGCCACAGGTGTTGGCGCTGTCGCTTTCACGGTCAGAACAGCCGGCCGGGTAATGCTTGAGAACAGGTTCAGCATCGTATTCAGGAGGAGAATGGTGAAAACGATCGGAAAACTCCGGGGCCAATATATTATCTGTGGTTTCGGCAGAATGGGCCGCGTCATCTGTCAGGAACTGAACGAAAAGGGCTACCCCTTTGTCGTGGTGGATAATGCTGAGAATTCCGCTGATGAACTGGAACGGCTCGGCTACCTGTTTATCCGGGGTGATGCGACAGTGGACGAGGTCCTTGTGGACGCCGGCATCGAGAAAGCGAAAGGCCTTGTTACCGTTGTGACCAACGACACGGAAAATGTCTTTATTACCCTGACCGCACGCGGATTGAACCCCAAGCTGAACATCGTCAGCCGTGCTGCAAGCGATGAATCGGTGCAAAAGCTTATCCGGGCGGGGGCGAACAAGGTGGTTACCCCTTACGACCTGGGTGGGTTCAGAATTGCCCAGGCCGTTCTCAGGCCGACAGTGCTCGATTTTCTGGAAAGTATTGTGGACAATAAGGAGCTGGGAGGGCTTCGCCTGGATGAAGTCCACGTTCCCCCCGGTTCCAGGCTGGACGGAATCAAGGTAGCTGATGCGGGCCTGCGTAAAGACCTGAACCTGATGGTGGTGGCGATAAAAAGCGGTACGGGCGGCATGGCATTCAATCCATCCTCGGGGACCGAAATCAAGGCCGGCGACACGTTGGTCCTCCTGGGACATGGACCTGATCTGGAGAGGTTGGAGTCGATCTCTCAAAAGGCTCGGTGATTCCGTTGAACGACTGGTGTCATAGTGCATAGCCCATATTTCGCCCGGGCATCCCTCCGCAACATCGAAAGCGATCTCGTCTTTCTGGATGGGCATGGCCTTCTGCCCGAGGTTTACCTGCCGGCGGATGAGCTTGACAGCCTGACCGGGCGGACACTGGATCATCTCACAGGGTGGAGGGAACGGGGCCTGGACATATCATTCCACGCCCCTTTTATGGATCTGTCTCCGGCCGGTCTCGACTCCCGGGTACTGGAAGTGACCCGCTTGCGTTTTAATCAGGTCCGTGATCTTGCTGAAATCGTTCGCCCCCGGCATATTGTCTTCCATCCGGGTTACGATAAATGGCGATATGGCAGGAAACCCGGGGTCTGGCTTGAAAGAAGTCTGGAAACATGGTCCGGTGTCCTGGATTGGGGCATCCCCCTCGGTACGAAGATCGTTCTGGAAAACGTTTTCGATACGGAACCAGACCCCATGCTGCAGCTGCTGAGCCATTTTGAAAATTCCTTGGGGTTATGCTTTGATACCGGGCATTTTCTCCTTTTCACATCGATTACCCTTAATAAATGGTTGACTGCCATGGGAGATTCCCTCCAGGAGATCCATCTCCACGACAATGATGGGAAAGAGGACACTCATCTGCCTGTGGGGGAGGGGATCTTCGACTTTTCCGCTTTTTTTGCCCATCTTTCAGAGAGAGGACTTTGCCCTCTGGTGGTCCTGGAGAACCACAGCCGTGACGAGACCCTGCGGTCCCTTGAAGGGATTACGAGATATACGGGGTAGCGGGGATATGACTACTGTCATGATCGATGATGTCCTCCCGTACGTTGAGAAACCGTCACGTTACCTCGGTCAGGAAATTAACAGCGTTCATAAGCCGAAGGAAGGTGTCCGGTTAAGGGCTGTTCTTGCCTTTCCGGATCTTTACGAGGTTGGCATGTCCCATCTGGGCACTCAGATCCTCTACGGTCTCGGCAATCTGGTGGACGGTGTTCAGGTTGAGAGAGCCTTCCTCCCCCAGCTCGACATGCTGGCGATCCTCAAGGAGAGGGGAATTCCGCTTTTTTCCCTGGAGAGCCGCACCCCCCTTTCCGAGTGCCACGTCATCGGCATTACTCTTCAGTCCGAACTGACCTACACCAACATCCTTGCCATCCTTGATGCGGGCGACATCCCTGTCAGGGCATCACAAAGATCCGGGAGTCATCCACTGGTTATCGGGGGAGGACCTTGCGCCTTCAATCCCGAGCCCATTGCAGAGTTCTTCGATCTTTTTCTTCTGGGTGATGGTGAGGAGGTCTGGCCCCTCGTTTTGCGCGATCTCAAGGAAATAACGGAGCGGGGTGGTTCCAGGGCACAGATGATCGCGGCGGCCAAGGCATATCCGGGGGTCTACGATCCCTCCGATTTTGACGTTTACTACGCCGACGATGGAAAGATCGACAGAATCGTCCCAAGGGGAAATGTTCTGAAAGTCACCAAGGCGATGTGCCTGAATCTGGATATCGAGATACCTCCCCATTCTTTCCTTGTGCCGTACGTGCAGACGATTCACGATCGGCTGAACATCGAAGCCGCCAGAGGGTGTACGCGGGGATGTCGTTTCTGCCACGCCGGCATGGTTTACCGTCCGGTAAGAGAACGATCCCGTCAAACGCTGGTAGAAATGGCCGCAAAGGGCCTGGAATCCACCGGATACGAGGAACTGGCTTTGACATCTCTGAGCATCGGCGATTATGGTCCCCTGGAACCGCTTTTAAGGGACCTCATGGATGCCTATGGCGAGGATCGAATATCTATCTCCCTTCCGTCCATGAGGATCGGAGGGCTGACACCTGAAGTGGCGAGGCAGATTCAGAGGGTCAGGAAGACCGGCTTTACCATCGCGCCCGAGGCAGGGACCCGACGGCTCAGAAAAGTTGTAAACAAGGATTTTTCTGACGCTGAGATCATCCAGACGGCCCAACGGGTGTTTGAACGGGGTTGGGACTCGGTGAAACTGTATTTCATGATCGGGCTTCCCACCGAGTGTGTCGAGGATCTCGACGGTATCGTGAATCTGGCAAAGACGATAGGTTCAATGGCTCCGAAAAGGG
Organism: bacterium BMS3Abin14; assembly: GCA_002897695.1. Classification (NCBI taxonomy): domain Bacteria; species bacterium BMS3Abin14. The sequence continues at coordinate 23,288 of BDTG01000034.1, read as the reverse complement.
GGCAGATAACGGTGAGCCTTTCCCCTTTCGTTCCCAAACCCCATACCCCGTTCCAATGGGCGCGACAGGACCCCGAGCACGTCCTGAAGGAGAAGCTCGACTATCTTCGAAAAAACCTCAGGGGCGGGAAGGTCCGGGTTCGTTGGGGAAGGACAGATCAGGCCCGCCTCGAAGCTGTACTGGCACGGGGTGACCGGCGCCTGTCCCGGGTGGTGGAGAACGCCTGGCGTAGAGGGGCTGTCCTGGATGGGTGGGATGAGCACTTTTCCTGGAATACCTGGATGGCCGCTTTTGAGTCAGAGAGCCTGGACCCCGGCTGGTACACAGAAAGAGAGCGTTCCGGGGATGAACCCTTCCCGTGGGATCATCTGTCCTCCGGGGTGTCACGACAGTACCTGTTGAAGGAATATCGGCTGGGGCTTGCCGGGGAGGTTTCGGATGATTGCAGAAGCGCCGGATGCCTGTCGTGCGGGGTCTGCACACCGGAACAGATGGAAAATATTCCGGCCCTGAGAAAAACAGGTGCAGTGGACGGGTCTCCACCGCTGGACGGGGAACTCCAGGAACCGGAGAAGTCTCACCGTAGGGTCAGATTTATCTTTCAAAAGGTTGGGGATATGCGCTTTCTTGGCCATCTGGAGACGATGCGTGTTTTCGAGCGGACTGCCCGACGGGCGAATATCCCGCTGGCTTTTTCGGGTGGATATCACCCAAAGCCGAAAATTACATTTGCCCTCGCCCTGCCGGTCGGGGTTGAGGGGGAGAGAGAGTGGGCAGATTTCGAACTTCAGGAGAGCTGGGATCCGCAGAAATTCCGGGAAACCATGAATATGTTTTTGCCCGGGGGGTTGGAGATTTTACTGGCATGGAAAACCCCCGTTGATGGACAACCCCTGCCCAGCAGGATTTCATCCATGGGATACAGGGCCGAATTTCCTGGACCGGTTCATGATCTGGACAGCCGCGTTGAGATACTTTTGAGCGGCGGCGATATTCCCGTGGTACGCGAGAGCAAGGGAAAAACCAAAACTCTGAATCTGAAAAACTACCTTCAGGCCATTGAATCATCGGGAGACGATATCGTCCATTTTACCCTTGCCATGCAAACAAACGGTGGCAGTATTCGGCCCGGCGAGGTTCTCCAGGCCCTGATGGGCGAAAATACCCCGATTGACGGTATCCGGGTTTTCAGGACCGGGCTGCGTCTTTTGGTGGTGGGTGACCGGTCCGGAGGGAGACCGGGGTTTTCCAGGATCTGGGACTGAACCTGACAGGGTTGCAAAAAGTCGTCTATTATTTTGGCATAGGTGGTGATGGCCGTGTTTTCCAGTTTTCCTTGGACGTATCGTATTTTAACTGGTAAACTTTCCATTGTTTGTGCGTAACGACCACTTTTTATAGAGATGCGCGTTTGCGCGTTGAAAAATAAGAAATCTGTCCGGCATAAGGGACTTTTGCTGAGGCAGGAGAGAACTTGCAGCAGGACGTCAGGGGTTTACTGGGGTTTAGTGATGGCATGTTCGCACAAGGCAGTTGCCGACGTTTTTTTTGTGCCTGAATCAGTTGTCGTTTTTCCGGTGCCGGATGGATATTCCCGACGTTTCCGTCACCGAACCGAAACCGGTTTAACCCCTACTCCGGTTCCAGCGCTTCGCGTCTGAACCGCCTGAGGGGACTTTGCCAGGCCCGTCAGGACCCCCCCCCGCACTGCATTTTCCCGGATGTACTCTCTCCCGTTCACAGTAAGACCCATGTGCCGCAAGCTGGGAAATCCATTGTTTCCGATCAGAAATGAAACGGAAGGGACAGGATTCCGAGGGCTTCATCAATGGGATTAGAGATAGTTATCAACTCCAACGAGTTTGAGACAAGGGTCGCCATCCTGGAGAACCGGCATGTCCAGGAGATATTCCTGGACAGGTTCAAAGACAGGGGTATCAGCGGCAACATCTACAAGGGAAAGGTAATCCGTGTCCTGCCCGGGATGCAGGCAGCTTTTGTTGAGATCGGCCATGAGCGGGCGGCTTTCCTGCACGCTTCCGATATCGTTCTCGACATGAGCGAATACACCGAGATGGTCGGTGAAGAGGATATTGACGGCCCCGACGGTGTTCGTGTGATTACTGCCGCAGGACACGCCATTGAGGACCTTCTCAAGGAGGGTCAGGGCATCCTCGTTCAGGTGACCAAGGAACCCATCGGGACAAAGGGCGCTCGCGTTACCGCCTATATTACATTGCCCGGCCGGCTTCTGGTCCTGATGCCGACTCTGTCCAAGATAGGTGTCTCGCGACGCATACAGGAGTTTGGGGAGCGTACCCGTCTTCGCGAAATTGTCACCAGCCTTCAGCCCAAGGGGGTGGGTTTTATAATTCGGACTGCAGCAGAGGGCGCTTCGGAGGTCGAAATCAAGAAAGACATGGATTTCCTCGTTCGCCTCTGGGACACCCTTCGGAAGAAGAAGGGAAGGTCAAGGGCCCCCAGTCTGCTTTACGCCGATCTTGATCTTTCCTTCAGGGTCCTTCGTGATGTCTACGGATTCGAGATCGGCGCCATCCATGTCGATTCCAAGGATGAATACAAGAAAATACTGGATTTCACCAAAAAGTTCATGCCGAACTTAAAATCGACCGTTCAGTTCTTCGAGGACGATGAGCCTATTTTTGAACATTTCGGCGTTGAAATGGAGGTAAACCGGGCGCTTGGAAAGAAGGTCTGGCTGAAATCCGGAGGGTATATAATCATCGATCAGACCGAGGCCTTGACCGCCATTGACGTGAATACCGGCCGTTTCGTGGGGAAAAGAAATCTCGAGGAGACCATCGTCAAGACCAATATGGAGGCCCTGTACGAGATCGTATATCAGCTCAGGCTGCGCAATATAGGCGGTTTGATAATCATCGATTTTATCGATATGGAGAAATCCTCCAATCGCAAGAAAGTATTCACTGCCATGGAGGAATCCCTGAGGAAGGACAGGAACAAGACAACAATACTCAAGATCTCTGATCTGGGCCTGGTGGAGATGACCAGAAAGAGGACCAGGGATAATCTGTCGTCGATTTTGTCCGAGCCGTGTCCCTACTGCGAGGGAAAGGGAACAGTCAAGTCGTTGCGAACCGTAGTTTATGAGATTTTGCGACAGGTTCGCCGGGAGGCCCCGGTCCTCGATGGTAAAAGGGTTATCATCGTGGTACATCCCAAGGTTGCGGACCTGCTGTATGGAGAAGAAGGAGAATTTCTCGAGGGTCTGGAGAAGCAGATAAAGAAAAAGATAGTAGTCAAGACTGACTATAACGTGCATCAGGAACAGTACCAGATCATGGGGTTGTAGTATGTCCCGGCGCTCTGTTGCGGGGACATGTATGCGAGCATGCGAGCTTCCGCTTATTGACAAGGTGAGCCGGTTTTGGTAACAGATTCTGTTCGTTCATCGTGTTTTGGTACTACTGGAATTCTTGCGACACTATCAACTGGAGGTTGGAAGTCATGTATGCCGTGATCGAGACGGGTGGTAAGCAGTACCGTGTCAACGAGGGTGATATCGTTCGAATAGAGAAGCTTGTCGCCGATGTCGGATCAGAGGTGTCGTTTGACAGGGTTCTTATGGTCGGCGAGGGGAGCGATCTCCTGGTTGGCACACCCCTGGTGGATGGGGCGCAGGTCAGCGCCAGAGTTGTGGAACAGGACCGCCACAGGAAGATCATCGTTTTCAAAATGAAGCGGCGAAAGAACTACCGTCGTAAACAGGGGCACAGGCAGGATTACACCGGGGTCAGGATCGAGAAGATTGAAAGATGAGTGAAGGGTCGCTAATGGATTTTTTACGACCCTGTCAAACGGCCCAACAGGAAAAGAGGTAAGGATATGGCTCACAAGAAAGCGGGCGGCAGTTCCAATAATGGAAGGGACAGCAATGCCCAACGCAGAGGGGTGAAACGTTTTGCCGGTGAGATGGTTCGGGCCGGCAACATTCTGGTTCGACAGTGTGGAACCAAATTTCACCCCGGCGTCAATGTTGGGCTCGGAAAAGATTTCACGCTGTTTGCGAAGATTGACGGAATCGTCAAATTCGAGCGCAAGGATAAATCCCGCAAGCAGATCAGCGTCTATACTGCTGAATAATTCAGAAACATTCCATCCCGTGCGATGAGATTCATCGATCGCGTAAATATACGTGTGGAGTCCGGGGCGGGAGGGAATGGCTGCGTCAGCTTCAGACGGGAGAAGTATGTTCCCCGCGGAGGTCCCGATGGTGGTGATGGGGGCCGAGGCGGGGATGTTGTTTTTCGCGTCGATTCCCACCTTTCAACACTCATAGATTATCGTTACAAAAGAGAATACCATGCCTCAGATGGGAAACACGGTATGGGCTCCAGGATGACCGGGAGGGATGGTGAGACCCTTGTGCTGGACCTCCCTCCGGGAACCCTGGTGACCGATGCAGCGACGGGTCACGTGGTGGTGGACCTGACGGAAGGGGAGTATACTGTCGCCAGAGGCGGCAGAGCAGGCAGAGGCAATGCCCGGTTTGCCACACCGACGAGGAGGGCTCCCAGGTTTGCGGAGGAGGGGAGATCGGGCGAGGCCATGGACCTCATGCTCGAGTTGAAGCTTATCGCTGATGTGGGGATTGTCGGCCTTCCGAACGCGGGCAAATCCACTCTTATCTCCACAATTTCCGCGGCCAGGCCCAAGGTCGCTGATTATCCGTTCACTACGCTCGTCCCGAATCTTGGTGTTGTAAGAATGGAAGACCACAGGGGTTTCGTGGTGGCGGACGTTCCAGGCCTTATTGAGGGCGCGCACGAGGGCATCGGCCTGGGGCACCAGTTTCTAAGACACGTGGAAAGAACATCGGTGCTTCTCCACTTGATCGGAATGGCTCCCACCGATGGGGATCCCATGGTGGCTTTTCAGACCGTTCGGCATGAGCTTGAAGCCTACGGGGAAAAGTTGGCCCAAAAACACTTCATCGTGGCTTTTGCCAAGGTGGATCTGCTTGACGAGGATTCCAGGGAAAGCGCTGCCGAAAAATTCGCAGATGAAACGGGCTTGAAAGTCCTCATGGTGTCTGCCGCTACGGGAGAGGGATTGAAAACGCTCGTGGGTGATCTTGCGGAATTTGTAGAAAGGGCTGGAGAGAAAGAAATTTAATGAACTCGCAGAGAAAAAATATCCTCCGGGATCGCCGAAGAATTGTTATAAAATTGGGCAGCATGGTCCTTGCCGGTCCGGATGGCGGGGTGGATCAACGCCTCATCGGCGCTCTGGCCGAGGAAATCGCCGATCTGGCACCCAAAAAGTACCGTTTTGTCGTGGTCAGTTCAGGGGCTATCCTCATGGGGATGCATCAGATGGGAAGAAGGGAAGCCCCCCGGACGCTCAAGGTAAAACAGGCCCTGGCCGCAGTGGGCCAGGGTTTGCTGATGAATGCCTACGAGATCGCTTTCTCTCGCCACGGAATAAATGTGGGACAGATGCTCCTCACGCGGGATGGGCTGGAAGATCGCCGGCGTTTTGTGAACGCACGAAACACCCTGGAGACATCCATCAGGCTGGGAATAATCCCCATTATCAATGAGAATGACACAGTGGCTGTCGACGAAATTCAGTACGGCGACAATGATTTATTATCCTCCATGGTAGTAAATCTGACTGACGCCGACCTCCTGGTGGTTCTGACTGATATTGCCGGTCTGTATGACCGGGACCCGAAATTGGGCGATGGTCATCTCATTGAGGTTGTGGACCATGTGGACGACGCTGTTTTTGACATGGCGGGGGGACCTGGAGAGGCCGGATCCGGCGGGATGTCATCCAAGGTGCTGGCTGCCAAAAGGACCGCCCGGATGGGGATTCCCACGGTTATCGCTGATGGTCGCTCAAGGGGGATTCTCACCCGAATTCTTGCGGGTGCCCCCGAGGGGACGCTTTTTCTGCCGTCCACGGAGAAACTGGCATCGAAAAAACATTGGATATCCTTCGTCGGTGGAGTCAACGGGACACTGGTATTGGACGATGGGGCCGTAAAGGCTCTCGTTGAGGACAAAAAAAGCCTTCTTCCCGCCGGGGTCCTGGAGGTATACGGAAGTTTTGAGCAGGGCTCCCTTGTCCGGTGTGTGAATCGGGAAGGGGATGAGATCGCCAGAGGCGTTACCTGCTTTTCCTCCGTCCAGATCCAGAAAATCATGGGACTGCACAGTCGGGAGATCGAGCCGGTTCTCGGGGCATGTCCGGGAACTGAGGTTATCCATAAGGACGATCTGGCCCTCAAATTGATGACCTCGTAAAAGGCATCAACGCGTCCTTTGATGGAATTTTTGCGACCATATCAGGGTTGGAGACGTTGCCATGAAGATCCAGAAAATGATGAGCGAGATGGGGATCAAGGCCAGAGAGGCGGGAAGATCCCTGGCCAGGGCCAATCCGGGGGATAAAAACCGGGCGCTGGAACTCATTGCGGCAGGCCTGAGAGAATCCGGAGAGATGCTTGTTTCGGCAAACCTGAAGGATCTTCAGGGTGGGGAGAAAGCCGGTCTTTCATCTGCCATGCTCGATCGCCTTCGGTTAACCGAAAAACGTATTGAGGATATGGCTCTGGCGGTAGAGGAGATCGCTGCCCTGCCCGATCCGGTTGGTGAGATCACCCGGGTCTGGACGAGGCCCAGCGGATTCAGGGTCGGTCGGATGAGGGTGCCCATCGGTGTTATCGGAATTATATACGAATCACGCCCCAACGTGACAATCGATGCCGCCGCTCTATGCCTCAAATCGGGCAACGCCTGTATCCTCAAGGGGGGGTCCGAGGCCCTTCACTCCAACCGCGCGCTGGCCGACGTTTTTCGAAACGGGGTTGCCGAAGCGGCCCTGCCCGGTGATGCCGCCCAGGTTGTGCCGACCACCGATCGGAGGGCGGTGCGAGCCCTGTTGACTCTCGATGATTATGTGGACCTGATAATCCCAAGGGGAGGCAAGGGGCTCATCCGAATGATCATGAAAAACTCAACAATCCCTGTTATCAAGCATCTGGATGGGGTCTGCCATACCTTTGTTGATGACGGCGCGAAAATCGATATGGCTGTCGGGATATGCCTGAACGCAAAGCTGGAGCGGCCGGGAACCTGCAATGCCATGGAAACTCTGCTGGTCCATCGCGACATCGCCCCGGACCTTCTTCCTCCCCTTCTTGGCAGGATGAAGGATGAAGGAGTAGTTATCCGTGGCTGCCCGGAAACGTGCCGTATTGTTGATGAAGTGGAAGAGGCAGATGAGGAGGACTGGGCTGCCGAGTACCTTGATAAGATCCTCGCGGTCAGGGTGGTTGAGAATATGGATGCGGCCATGGACCATATCGCCCGGTTCGGTTCCGCTCACACAGACGTAATTGTCACCGAAAATCATCGAAATGCGGAACGTTTCCTAAGAGAAGTTGACTCGGCCGTGGTGATGGTCAACGCTTCCTCCCGGCTCAATGACGGCTACGTCTTCGGACTTGGGGCCGAGATCGGCATCAGTACGGACAAGCTTCATGCCAGAGGCCCCATGGGGCTTGAGGAGTTGACGTGCCGGAAGTTCATCGTGTTGGGTGACGGGCATCTGAGGGAATGAGAGCAGAAGAGCAGTGCCTAGTACCTGCTAGTGCCTGGTGCTTGGTGTAGTTCAAATTCAAATCGCGCATTTCCTAGGTACCAGGAACCAGGTACTGCCCTCCTGGGAACCAGGTACTAGGAGCCAGGAACTGACTTCCTGGAACCTGATGGGGTGTCATTAATTTGAAGAAGGTTGGAATATTCGGGGGGACTTTCGATCCTGTCCACCTCGGCCATCTGCGGGCGGCCGAGGAGTTCGCCGAAGGGTTGAAACTTGACCATGTCATCATGGTCCCATCAGCCAACCCGCCCCACAGGGAAGAATCTCCAGGTGCCGGGCCCCGGGACCGGTTGGAGATGGTTCGTCTGGCAACCAGAGCCAATCCCAGGCTGGAGGCGTCCGACCTGGAAATTGAACGGGGTGGATCTTCCTATACCGTTGACACACTGCTGGAGATCAGGCGCAGACAGCCCGAATGGGAACTATTCATGGCGTTAGGAACGGATGCGTACAACGATATCTCTAAATGGCGTCGTCCAGGAGAGGTGATATCTCTTGCCCATCTGGTGCTTCTCACCCGGCCCGGGTTTGCAGTGGATTTCCTCGGTCCTCTTCCGGAGGCCCTCCGCACCGAATATTCCCGGGAAGGAGACATGTATCGCCATTCCGCCGGCGCTACCCTGCGGTCCATGTCTGTTTCCGCCCTGGACATTTCCGCCGGCAGTATCCGTTCTCTGGTTTCCAGGGGCCTCAGTATCCGGTATCTTGTACACAGTGATGTTTTTGAATATATTCAAAGAAAGGGGATTTATTGAACTCTTCAGATTACGCCCGTCTTGCCGCTGGGTCCGGGTTGGACAGGAAAGCTCTGGATCCCGTTGCCCTTGACCTCAGAGGGCTTTCCTCGATTGCGGATTTTTTCGTAATCCTTACCGGGACATCGAACCGGCATGTCCAGGCCATGGCCGAGAATATCATGGAGGCCTTCAAGTCCGTGGGGCTTTCCCTGTTGGGTTCCGAGGGCCTGCGGGAGGGAAAATGGGTTTTGCTTGATTACGGCGAGGTGGTCGTCCACATTTTCCTGGAACCTGTGCGGGAATATTATGATATAGAGAGGCTCTGGGTTGACGCGCCACGCCTCGATCTGGACCCTCAGCCGTAGGGCACAAGTGTCTTGCTTGTCCGCCATAGCCTGGAAGGCGAAGGTGGAAGTGAGTCAGGCCTTGGCGTGACGGACGGGTGAGAGGAAAGGTTTTATGTGGACGAAGGGCCATGATGTTTTCTGAGGGTTTAGATGACCAAGGAAGGACTTGACAGCTACAGGGCAATTCTTCTCGAAAGGAGAATGGATCTGGATGAGCTGATGACGAAAAGGGCTGATGATGCCCTGGATGCCAGCCTTGATGAGAATAAGGACACTCTGGAGCGTGCACGGGCAAGTTATGCAACCGATTTTAATATCAGCCTGAGGGAAAAGATCACCCGGGACATCAGGGAAATAGACCAGGCTCTGGAGAGGATCACCGGTGGTGAATTCGGAATCTGTGAGCTTTGCGGAGATGAGATCCAGAAAAAACGACTGGAAGTCCGCCCTAATGCCCGGTATTGTATCAAGTGCAAGGAAGATATTGAAAAAAGAGGAGTGTTGAAGTGAGCCGAATTGTAACGATTGTCCTGTTGGTCCTGGTGATAGCGTTCTCGTACTTTGCCTATTACAACCAGAACGATGTCACATTGGTTCTCTGGCGTGGCCAGGTATCTGAATTCCCACTGATCGGTATTGTACTGATTGCCATGGGTATTGGCGCCACCTTCATCCTGATTCTTTTTGGAATAAGGGGAATTCGCAGAACCTTTGTACAGGTTCAGGAAAGGATGAAACGGAGACGCAGAGAGAAAGCGGAGGAGCTTTACAACAAGGGCGTGGACGCGCATCTTTCCGGAAAAGAGGAAAAGGCAGTTAAATTCCTTGAGGATGCGGTGGGCAAGGATTCTGATTTCCTCCTTCCCTTTTTCAGACTGGGTAAGGTTTACCTGGGAGAGGGGAAGGCGGATCAGGCCATCGCACTGCACCAGAAGGCAAGGGTCGCCCACCCCAAAGACCTTCGTCTGCTTCTCATGTTGGTCGATGACTTTATTGCCGCTGAAAAATTTCAGGATGCGGCGGCAGTGCTAAAAGAGATCATCGGCAGAGATGACGGTAATCGGACGGCGCTGACGCTCCTCCGGGATATCCAGGAGCGAGAAGCTGATTGGAGCGGGGCCGTTGATACCCAGCGGAAACTTCTCAAGATAAGCGGCAAGGCAGAGGAAACCCAGGTCTATCTGACCGGCCTGAAATATCAATTGGCAACGGGCCTCGTTAAGGAAGGGGAATACGATAAGGCGGTTAAACTTTTGAAAGAGGTTCTAAAGGAAGCGCCCGATTTTGTGCCGGCAACCGTTTCTCAGGGTGAGGCGTTCATTGCCATGGGTAAGCAGGATGAAGGGTTGAAAGCTCTCATTGAGGGGTATCGTTCCCTGAAAAACCCGGTTTTCCTCCAGGTGATCGAGGACAAGCTTCTGGAGCAGGAAAACCCGGCTAAGCTTATCGAGATCTATCAGGAATTGTTGGAGAAGATGCCCGACGATGTTTTCCTGAACCTCTTCTACGGCAAGACCTGTCTGCGCTTGGAAATGGTGGACCAGGGTCTGATGGCCCTGAAGAAGGTCGAGTCGTTTCGATACGACTCTCCCTTTCTCCACGCCCTCCTCGGGGAGGCCAAGGCAAAGCGTGAGCGGTTCGAGGATGCTGTCGAGGAGTTCAGAAAATACATGGAGATTTCCCTGGGGATGAGCCCTCAGTACCAGTGCGGTCACTGTGGATACACCACGCGCAAGTGGTCCGCGCGCTGTGAATCATGCAGCAGATGGAACACGCTGACCCTTCCGGCGCTCGATAAGGTTTCCGCGCTTCCTGCCGCCGCCCCCCGGTACGAAAGCCAGGAGGCCTAGGGCGGTTGCCGAAAATTCCGACAGTATTGATGGTCCTCGACGGCTGGGGTGTATCCTCCGGCGATTCCAAAGATGCCATCGCTTCGGCCCGCACCCCGGTCATGGACACTCTTGCCCAACGTTTTCCAACCTCCACAATGGGTGCGTCCGGCGAGGAAGTGGGGCTGCCGGACGGACAGATCGGCAACTCCGAAGTGGGACACCTTAACCTGGGAGCCGGCAGGATCGTTTACCAGGATTTTACGAGGATCAATGAGGCCATCCGGTCGGGAACTTTCCAGAAAAACCCCGTTTTCCTGGAGGCGTTCAAGCGGATCAGGAGCGCTTCCGGAAACCTCCATGTCATGGGGCTCATGTCCGATGGTGGTGTTCACAGCCACATCGACCAGATAAAGGCCCTTGTCTCCCTCGCGTCTCAAAATGACGTGGAAAGAATCTTCGTTCACGCCTTCATGGACGGAAGGGACACCCCCCCCAACAGCGGGATCAAATACATCCGGGAAATGGAGTCCTGCCTGACGTCCCTCGGAAATGCGGAGATTGCCACCGTATCCGGGCGTTTTTACGCCATGGACCGGGACAACAGGTGGGAGCGTGTTCATGCTGCCTACAGAGCCATGGTGTCGGGGCAAGGAATCATTGCCTCGAGTGCCTTAGACGCAATAAAGGCGGCTTATGGCAGAGGAGAAACCGACGAATTTATTCTGCCTTCGGTGATAAGGGATAAGTCCGGACCGGTGGGGTCTATCTCGGCCGGCGATGGTGTTATTTTCATGAATTTCAGGGGCGACCGGGCAAGGGAGATAACCCGCGCATTGAATGATGATCTTTTCTCCGGTTTTGAGCGGGAGAAAGTGCCTGAGCTGTCCGTTTATGTCTGTCTTGCAGAATACGACGAGAGCTTCCCTTACCCGGTGGCCTTCCCTCCGGTGTCCCTGACCGCCATTCTGGGGGAGGTTATCAGCGGAAAAGGCCTGGCCCAGCTCCGGATCGCCGAGACTGAAAAATATGCTCATGTCACATTCTTCTTTAACGGCGGAGAAGAAAATGCCTTCGAAGGGGAGGACCGTTGCTTGGTCCCGTCACCCAGGGATGTTGCTACCTACGATCTCAAACCTCGGATGAGCGCCGAGGCCGTAACGGACGAACTCGTTACGAGGCTGAATTCAGGCAAATACGATTTTATCCTGGTGAATTACGCCAACCCCGACATGGTTGGGCATACCGGCAATTTCAGCGCCGCTGTTGCCGCCATCGAGGAGGTGGACAGGTGCGTCGGCCGGGTGGCATCCACGGTTGAGGATCTGGAAGGCACCATGATCATTACAGCAGACCATGGGAACGCCGAATCCATGCTGGACCCTGAGGGGGTTCCTCTCACTGCCCATACAACCAACCGCGTCCCCCTCATTCTCGTGGGGCCCGGGTTCCGGGCAGGGGCGCCGAAGCTTCGGACGGGCCGTCTGGCAGATATCGCGCCCACCATTTTGAAAATTATGGGACTTCCCAAACCGGAGGAGATGACCGGGAAGGCATTGTTTTAGGAAGTTCCAGACCCCACATTCCAGGACCACCGCGGGGTAATCCCAAGCAGACCCCCTGTGAAGTGATCCCGCCCCCGGCGGGATGTGGCACTATTTTTGCTCCAACCCCCGGCATGTCAGGAAAAGGATTTAAATGCTCCATCCTCGATGCGATCTTCCCCCCCTTCTGCCTGTTGTGCGGCGGGCCTGCGGAGGGTCGGTTCTCTCATTGCTGTGATCGTTGTCTCACCCTGATGGAACCTTTGCCGGGCCACGTTTGCAGCTGGTGCGGAGAGCCTTTCCGTGTTCCCGACGACCCCCACCTCTGTTTAAGATGTATTCTGAAAAAACCTCCATTCCAATGGTGTCGTGGGCTCTTCCGGTATAGCGACGAATTGGCTACGGCTATAACTCTCCTTAAATTCCGGGGGAAACTGTCTCTCCTCGATCCGCTTCAATGGGCACTGAAAAAAGGTCTGGCCGGCATTGATTTACCACCTGTGGACGGAGTTGTTCCGGTTCCCATACACTTCAGAAGGCTCATGAAGAGAGGTTTCAACCAGGCAGAGGTGTTGGCGAAGCCGCTGGCTGAAATTTTAGACGTTCCCATGCTGCCCCGGGTACTTACGAGGGTGAAGGAAAGACCTCAGGTAGGCCTTGGATTTAAGGAAAGGGAGCAAAACGCCCGGAATGGATATATTTTGAGCAGTTGGGGCGGGAGTGTCGCCGGAATGCGGCTCCTCATTTTTGACGATGTTTATACCAGCGGAGCTACGGCACGGGTGTGCAGCAGAGCCCTCAGGAAGGCAGGGGCAACCGTTTCAGTCCTTACGCTTGCCCGAAGCGTGAGGGTTCAGGACCTGCGCCATCTCCCTGTGGATTTTTCGGTTTGAAGCTAAAACACTGGCTCCGTCCAGAGTGATCGGCATTTTCGAAAAATCGGTCGCCAAGCCCCCGGCTTCCTCGACGATGAGAATGCCGGACGCTATGTCCCAGGGTTTAAGGCCTGCTTCCCAGAAACCGTCCAGTCGGCCGCATGCAACGAAACACAGGTCCAGAGCGGCGCTCCCGCATCGCCTGATTCCCTGGGCCTGAACCGCCATCCTGCCGAACCTGTCCAGAATTGCCCCCGCATTATCCCTGATGTTGTATGGAAAACCGGTTGCCAGCAGACTCCGGTCAAGATCGGTTGTTTTGGAAACGGAAATTGACTGTCCGTTAAGGGAGGCCCCCTCCCCTTTGATTGCCGAGAAGGTCTCCTCAGAAATAGGGCTATGGACTACTCCGCATATGGTTTCCCCACGGAAGGTGATGGCGATGGACACGCTGAAGATGGGAAATCTGTGGGAATAGTTGGTGGTGCCGTCGAGAGGGTCAACTATCCAGACGTAGCCCTCCAGCCCTTTATCGTCGATGCCCTCCTCTGCCAGAATGCCATGCCCGGGATAGTTGGCCCTTATCTCATCCACAATGATATTCTGGGCGATGCGATCCATCTCCGTTACGAGGTCCACTTCCCCCTTGTATTCGATCTCAAAATCGGTTTTCAGCCTGTTCTTGAGGACAAGTCCGGCCCGCCGGGCCATCCGGATAGCGTCAACCAGAAAAATCTGTGCGTTATGTGGTTGATTGTCCATGCCGGTCAATGTAATTTAGATATCTCCTGGTGAAGGTGTTTAACAGAATTTATTGCGGTTACGTCAACTATCATGTTTGAAAAAAAACGATACTTCATAAGCATCCTTCTTGCAAGCTTCCTCCTTGCCGGGTGGGCGTCCGACCTTTCGGCAAATGCCGTTCACCTGGATAATCTGGAAAAACAGTACTATCTGGCAACTGAGGGTAAGAGATCTGCGGTGCTCGATGCTATCAGGGAGGAGGGAACCCCGGCGGCGCTTCAGTTCAGTCTGGACCTGCTGAACTATCCTGATCTGAAGGTTAGGATGGAGGCCGTGAAAAGCATCAAGGGGTGGGGTGATAAGGGCCTGCGAGCTATATTCCATGGAATGGACAACCCGGAAATCAGCTGGATGTGCGAGTCTGTTTTTGTGGAGCTGGGCTCTGAAGCTGTTCCCTATATCCTGGGAATGCTGGATGATCCCAATGAATATAACAGGGCCAGGGCGGCTTATCTCCTTGGGATAATCAAGGACCGATTGGCAATTGGGCCCCTGTATGATCACCTTAAGGACCCGTCTCGCGAAGTAAGGATGCAGGTCATCCAGGCTCTCACGGATCTGGGGGACGAGAATGCGTTGGGCTATATCCTGGAGCTGTTCGACACGGAAGATGTGGGGCTTGCGGACTTTGTCCTCATGGCCGCCCAGAAATTTGGATGGAGGGCTGCCAAGGTTCTTGAAGCGTCCATGGAATCCAACAACGAGAAGGTTCGCAGTGGCGCGGCAATGGCGCTGGGGCGGATCAGGGTTCCGGAATCCATCCCCCTCCTGGTGAAGGGGTTGTCGGATCCGTCGCCCACCGTTCGCCGCAACGTGGTAAGCGCTCTTGGTAATTTCCAAAGTATGAATGTGGTAGATACCCTTATTACAGCCATGGGTGACAAGGATATGCAGGTACAGGAGTTTGCCGGCGACGCTCTGGCCAGGCTCGGATCGGACGTGGTGCCCATTCTGATTGAGCACCTGACGTCACCGAATGCCCTGATCCGCAAAAATATTGTATCATCCTTAAGGAAGATCGGTGACAAGCGGGCCATCGTTCCCATCATCAACCTGCTGGAGGACCCCGACCCAACGGTCAGGATGTTCGCCGTGTCGGCCCTCATGGAGTTCAAGGATCCCCGAGCCATTCGCCCTCTCATCTACAGACTGGCCAACGAGGAAAAGATACACTGGCTGGTCTCGTTCGCGTTCATGCAGATGGGAAATGAAGCGGTGGACGAGCTGCTCCAGGCAACCGGGGATGAGGAGTTCTGCTACACCAGGAACCTTATCATCCTTCGCATGGGTGAAAAGGCGCTGGACGTCCTGCATCTCCGCGCACGGACCGGCAGCAGCAACGTTCGCATGAATGCCATCGTTATCCTGGGGGAACTGGGTTACCCGCAGAGCCTTCCGGTGTTAAGCGCCCTGCTCGCTGACGAGAAGGTCGGATGGGTAGCCGCCCACTCCCTGGCCGGTATTGGAAGAAATGCATGGAAAACCCTGTATGAGGACGCCCATGGTGAGACCCTTATGAGAAAGAACGCTCTGGACGGCATTTCCATGATAAAGGATCAAAAGGCTCTGCCGGATCTGCTTGATTGTCTTGCGGACGATGACGCCGGCATCAGGCGGGCCGTCTCAAAATCTCTGGTCAGGACAGGCGCTGATGCCATTCCTCTCATTGTCGAGAAGATGCTGACATTGGATGGCCCCAAATTTGCCGATGCCGCCGAAATCCTGTGCCGGATGAATGACGCTCAGGCGCAGGAAAAGATCACCCAAGCCCTCTTTCCTAAGCCATGGGCCGCTGTTGCGCTTGAGAAGGACCGGCTTTTCCGGTTTCGGCATATCTATGCGAGGAAGGGCAGCATTGTCGCGGTCCGTGACAGGGTAAACAACGAGATCAGTGGTTCCTCGGGGGGCGGAGCATGGCAGCGGGTCGCACAATAGTCGTGAACCGCCAGGCGCGGTATAACTATGAGATAGTGGAGACCATGGAGGCCGGGATTTCCCTCATGGGCACGGAGGTAAAGTCCATCCGGGAAGGGAAGGCCAACATCAAGGAGAGCTACGCCGACATACGGGACGGCGAGGTCTTCCTCGTGGGTGCCCACATCAGTCCGTATACTCAGGGCAACATCAACAACCACGATCCTTTAAGGGAACGTAAACTCCTGCTGCACGCCCGTGAGATCAGGAGGCTTGCCGGAAAGGTTGCCGAAAAGGGGCTGACGCTGGTCCCACTGCGGCTTTATCTCAAGGGCCGAAGGATTAAATTGGAGCTTGGATTGGGGCGCGGCAAGAAACTGCACGATAAACGGGAGACGATAAAGAAACGCGATCAGGAACGGGAAATCGCCCGGGAGATGGAGCGTCGCGGATAGAAAGGAATTCTAAAATGGTGCTAAGCGACAAAATGATCGAGATGTGCGAGACCAGCCGCTGGGATTTTTCCGATCTCCGGGCGTTGTTCCTCAACTGCACACTGAAAAAGACCCCCGAATTGTCCCACACCGAGGGATTGGTCAGGATTGCCAGAGCCATCATGGAGAAAAACGGTGTTTCCGTCGAGACACTCCGCCCCGTGGACTTTGACATCGCGAGCGGCGTTTACCCGGATATGACTCAGCACGGCTGGGACCATGACGATTGGCCCCGGATCTACGAGAAGGTCAAGGATGCCCATATCCTTGTCATTACGTCTCCCATCTGGCTCGGAGAGAAGTCGTCAATATGTACCCAGACCATTGAACGCCTCTACTCCTCATCAGGGGACCTTAACGACGGTGGACAGTACGCTTATTATGGAGGAGTCGGCGGATGTCTGATCACGGGAAACGAGGACGGGGCCAAGCACTGCGCCATGAATATTCTCTATTCCCTTCAGCATCTGGGATATGTCATCCCGCCCCAGGCGGATGCCGCATGGCTCGGCGAGGCTGGGCCGGGGCCCTCCTACCTGGACGCCGGATCGGGCGGGCCTGAAAATGACTTCACCAACCGCAATACCACCTTCATGACCTGGAACCTGATGCACATGGCCCGCATGATAAAGGATGCCGGCGGTATTCCCGCCCACGGGAATCAGCGTTCGAAGTGGGATGCCGGGTGCAGGAGCGATTATCCCAATCCTGAGTACAGATAAGGCGGAATCCAGGACCTGGGGTTTAGACCAGGCACCTGGAACCAGGCCCTGGATAGTGCGACTCGCTGCAATAAAAAAGGGACCCCGAAGGGCCCCTTGGATTTCTAACAGGCAGCCGGGGTCGGCAACCTGCTTCAATCCCGCACTGCTACTTATTTAACCGAGGTGGGGGACGGAGAGCGCTTCGGAAGCTGATACTTGATGTACGCATGGCCGCTGGCCGCATGACAGCCATTGCATCCTTCAATAGTCTGATTGAATGCCGCCTTGAACTGCTTAAAGTCCTTGGCTTTGACCGTAGCGTTCAGGTTGTCCAGATATGAATGCTCAAAGCTTTTCAGGGCGGGGGAATGGGCCGGCCGAGTAGCCTCGCCAACTTCCTGAATTTCGCCCGCTTCCTTCAACTGGTAAGCAGCCATGCCCCAGTTGCCGCCTTTTGCCGCATAATAGGCTGCGGAGAAACGGTTGCCATACTCGATCATGACTGTTCCGAGGCCAGGCTGAAGGTCGGAAAGGGTTCTGATTCTCTGATCAGTAGTGCCCTGATTCCAATCGGGGGGTGAAGCGAAGCTCACAGCGGAAAATATCAACAGGCACGCTGCGGCAAGGATGGCAATAATGCTCATCTTCATCGTTTTCATTGTTATAACCTCCTCAATTTTCGGTACTGGCGCGGCCTGTCGGCAGAATTGCCGATTTGGCCGGTAGCATTGCTCGGGACACAGGAAAAGTAAAATGCAGCGCATCCCAAAAAAGCAATATTATAGCTCAGAGGCATTAGATACGGAGAAAGAGGGATAATCCAGATTAAAAAATCTCACATATTGGTGGATTTCCGTGAAGAAAACTTCACCATTTTATTGACGGCTTTTTTCCCGATTTGTCACGAGGTAAGGTTTTTTACAATAAAATCAAGACATTCTTTAACCTGTCGGCCCCTTGGGGAAAGCAGGTAGGATTTACCTTCGTTCTGTTCGATGAGGCCGTTCTCCTTGAGGACCTTCAGGTGAAAGTTCATTTTTGTGTGATCCGGCATGTCAAGCTTCCGCGCCAGATCCATGAATCGGACCGATCCCTCCTGTGCGAGAATGTAAAGGACCTTCCGTCGGGTGACGTTGGCAAGGCTGCTGAAGGTGTCATCCATGTCAAGAAAGAGCTTGCAGGACAAAAACCGTCCCTCTTCCAGGTTCTTTCTCACGGTAGTGAGGAGCTCCTCGATCTTGAACGGTTTGGCGATATAATCGTTGGCCCCCTTTTTCAAAGACTCCACTGCGTTTCCCACGGTGGAAAAAGCCGTCATAACGATAATCCTGGCGCCGGGACATGTTCTACGTAAAAGTGGTATGGCATCCATGCCCCCCATACCGGGCATGATCAGGTCGAGGAGGATCAGGTCCACCGCCTCATCCTCGAGCATCTGGAGCGCCTTTTCGCTCTGATTTGCCGAAAAAACCTCATGATCGGCGTCAACGAGGATCTCGGTCAGGTTCTCCCGAAGTTCCGTGTCGTCATCTACCACCATAATTTTTGACATTCTCCTCCTCCGTGCCGGGAAAAACCAGGATGACAGTTGTGCCGTGACCTGGTTTGCTCGAAATATCGATCCTTCCGCCATGCATCTCCATGATACCGAAACAGATTGACAGCCCCAGCCCCGTTCCCTGCCCGACCTCCTTGGTCGTGTAGAATGGATCCATAACCATGTCGATATGTTCGGGCGGGATGCCTGTCCCGGTGTCGGTAACCCGGACAAAGACCTCCCCGTTTTCCCCTCGGGCCTCAACGTGAATGTCCCCGCCATCGGGCATCGCGTCAATGGCGTTGATGAAGATGTTCAGGAAAACTTCCTCCAGCTTCCAGGGGATGGCCCGGATCATGGGCGATCCGTCCAGGTCCAGTGTGATGCTGTGATTCTTCCATTCGGCGCGCATGAGATCCAGTGTGCTCTGGATCACGTCACCCAGGTCGGTCTGGGAAAACTCCGCTGACCTGTCGCTGGAAAAATCAAGCAGTTCCCGGGCTATCCTGGAGGCCCGGTCGATACTTCCCTCAATGGCGCTCAGCCTCTTTGGAAAAGATCCGTTTTCCCGGTCCTGTGTCATCTCTTTCTTGAGCATCTCGACATTGATGGAAGCGTTTGCCAGGGGGTTGTTTATCTCGTGAGCGATGCCGGCGGCGAGTTTGCCGAGGGAACTGAGCTTTTCCGACTTCGCGAAACGCGTGAGCTGCTCCTCGATCAGCGATTTCCTCTCCACGTCAAAGATGTGCAAAGCGTTCATGATGAAGTGAAGAATAGCGAAGGCGGTTATCCCCCTTATTAATTCAATCGGCACGCCCAGTAGCGGGACGATGGACCCTGAGCGGATCATGCCGGTGGCAAAGCCATAGAGGATAAGCGAAATTCCGGCCCCGGCGAAATTCAGCCCTCCTTTTTTGCTAATCTGCAGCACGGTCCTGGAAAAGATGAAAAAGCCGCATCCCGATAGAAGCGCCGCCGGCAGAGCGATGATGTTGCGCATATGCAGGTCAGCCATGGAAAAGAAGTCCATCGTGCCCTTATTGTTCGTTGCCAAAATCATACCGAACCACGCTACGACAATGATCACCGCAAACAGGGAAAACCAGTGCCGTTTTGCAGGGAGAACGTATCCCATGATCCGGGTTCCAAACAGGAGGAGAAAGCTGAAGGAGACGAACATGAGACTGATCTGTACGATCTGAAAGGTGATGACGAGCTGGACGGCAATCGGCCTTGACGCAAGGTTCAGGTACATTTCAAACCACTCGTGAATTCCGTGAGTGTAGGCGAACAGCGCGAAGATCCACAGATTTCTGGCGATCCCGAGGTTGCTGGCGCTTGTGTCTTTGGATGTGATCGCCACCCCGATGGCGAAAAACACTCCCCCGTAGAAGAGATAGAGGAGGAACATTAATAATTCCCTCAGCATGGGGGAGATAATATATCAATTGGGCAAAAAGAAAAGCTCTCGCGGCCAACCTCAGCCGCACCGCAGGGGACCGCAAAGAAGGTCGGTGAGTGGGATGTCTGGTTTATCCCCTTGAATTAACTTCATATGTGGTTAAAATAAAACTGTGGGGGCGAGTCGGTTTCGACGGGGGTCAATGACGCCCGTGGCGCATGCCGAGGTGCCGGTGGCCTCGTAAAACACCGGTCGTAAATAGCTGCCAACGATACTGGCTACGCACTGGCCGCTTAATCGCGGTCGGCGTCACGCCGCCGGAGCCTGAAACGGCGGGTCGTGATGTCATAAGGTCAGGCTTGTTCCCTCAGGCCGCCCGGTCATGAGGGGAGACTCCTTAACCGGGCTCATCTTCCGGTATTCCTGTCCGTGGGATCGCCGGCGGAGAAATTAAACACGGACTAAGCATGTAGGGCCGCGAGGCTGATAGCTTCCGGACGCGGGTTCGACTCCCGCCGCCTCCACCAACCTACGCGATCAAGGCGACAGCCTGGATGGCGTAGGTTGCCCGCCATAGCTTTAGCGACGGCGGGCTTTTTGTTGCCATCAACCAGCATTTCCTTGATCGCTTCGGTTGGCAGGCCACTCTTTTAAAGCAGATGGCACCTCTATTGCAACCCATTTCATCATGAAATGGGTTTATTTTTTACAGTCGGAAAAAGACCCAAAACAGACCTACGTCGGAATTACATCCGACCTGGACGAAAGAGTTCAGGACCACAACTGGGGAAAATCACGTCATACGAGGAAATATAGGCAATGGAATATTGTCGTTGCTTTCCAGATTCATGATGATGAAAAGGCGAGGAAGTTTGAGAAATATCTTAAAAATGGCTCCGGCCGATCCTTCCTCTCCCGCCACTTCAAATAAACTCACCTCACCGTGAATCCGGCACAGCGTTTGAAAACCTTGTTGGTTCCATGGCCGCTTGCATCCTTTGTCGTCTCACCCCCTATGAACGATAGTGGACCCAGGAAGATCCGACCCCCGGGGGCCCCAACCCGGAAGGCACGTTATTGTATATCCCTCAATCTATGATAATATTCGTTCAGATGGAGGATGTCATGAAGAGAAAAGATGTCGTACTTGAAAAGCTCAAGGGCAATGGCGCTGAGCTGCAACTCTTGGGGTCAGGCCGGGAATTGAGCAATACCCTTCCCCCGCCAGGGTTCTCCCGGCACGCGTGCAATTAAAGAATTCATCACAAAGTCGAATGCCTCCTCAAAATCCCACTCACCCTCGCGGGTTAATAAGTAATTTGTGTCATTCCTGAAATTAGTATCTTCCTTTTTCTCTATCAGGTTCCTCTCAAATAAAGTACGGGTAATTGTATGCTCTCCGCGCTCCATGTACTGCAAAAAAGATTCAACGACGCGGAATGGATCCAGGGTGTCTCTATTTTTAAACGCATACCAGAGGTCGAATAGATCCCTTCCTTTTTTACGTTGATACAAGGCCCGAAGTTTTGTGCCGAGCAGTTCCTCGATCTCATAGGTGAAAATATTGGTTGATCCTTTGAACCAGCGAGATTCAACAGAAAATGGGTGAGAGTTTAATCTGTAGACAGAAAAGTGCTCTCTTGTGTTGATCTCCACTTTTAGCTTCAGGGGCAATCCATCCTCAGATTCAAATCCATATCTGAATTTAACTCTGCCCTCAGTTTGTCTCCAGGAAGGGGACCCGAGCCAGGGATCAAGGACCTCTCTTACTGCGCCCATGACGGGGCCAATAGGCCCTTCCTTGATTTGAACGAGGTCTATATCTTCTGAATAGCGGACTGGGTCAAAAAACAATTTGAATAAGGCAGTACCTCCCCGGAAGGCCAGGTTCGGATAAATATCATCGTGGTTAAATAACTCGACCAGCGCTTTGCAGATAACCAGGTCCTGCTCTACCTGGGCATCTTCTGTCCATGGAGCCTTGGGCCTCCACTCAGTGATGTAGTCTTTAGGAATCAGAACTCGGCCTCCACCCTTGTGTTGATCAGCACTTGCCAACGCTGGTCCTTTTCCACTCCTTTATTTGGTTTTGACCGAGCAAGAGGCGTGGGAACAGAAACAGGTCTTCTATTTTTAACATACGTATGCAGGGAATGAGCTTTCTCGCCCACACCGACCAGATCCATCAAATATCCCAGCCTTTGGGCCCATGAAATCGGTGAACGAATAGCGACCTCAGCGAGTTTATTTGAATCTAATTTTTCTGCCAGGTCCATGAGAATGGTTGCTACGTTATCCAGGCCGCCTGCATGGTCAGGATAGCCAACCAGATCAAAAACTGTTGCCTCGGGGGAGGATATTCGCACCGGGCCACGCGGCGTGTTCTTTTCTTCTGTAGGTATTTCTTTGGCTTTTTTCCGGAAGATGAATTTCACTCGAACCTTACCACATTCAATATCGTTTCGTGCTTTCGACACTACGACTTGAAAGACTTGGGGACGATGATGGGCCGCACCATGGTACTGGGCAGCGCTCAAAAGTCCCGCATAGTAAAATTCATCTAAATAATCCATTAGGCCGGGTATAAACTGCTCTGCCGGCAGGCAGCCCATGTAGCGATATTCAGGCGGGACAATGACATGGAAACCCTTGTAGGGCGTGGCTATTTCACCCTTTCCACGAAGTCGACGCAGAGCTGCCCTAACAGCAACATCAGAGGAGTTGGACAATTTTACCGCGTCCTTGACACTGAAGCAGTATTTACCTTTTGAAGCTAAATCGTCCATAAATCGTGCAATCATTTGCATCTCCCAAATGAATTGTTGGCCCAATGTAACACTTTTCGTTACTTTAAACTAATGATTCGTTTTTGGGGGGTCGTATCCACCTTCGCTCTTCATCTTTGCCGAGACTTCACCTTATCCTAAACCACATTAACCGACTTCGCTAATGCTACGCCGTGACAAGTCGGCGGACAAGCAGGTTTTCGGGTTAATTTTTGGGTGGACCTGGAGCCTTTCCTCCTCCCCCTCCTGAACTCCCACAGCTTGAAAACGGCCTCTCGATGTGTTATACATAATCATCAGCGCCGATTTGAGCTTCAGCTTGCGGGCGCTATACAAAATCAGCTAAAGCGGGGATTTTTTATGGGAACATGCCCGCCGCGGCTGGAAGCTGAGGCGGGTTTTTTATTGGGGACTTGATAGCCTTTTGGGGTCCCACGCGCCGATTTAAGGGCAACTTGCGGGCGCGAAACAAATGCAGCTAAAGCGCCGCGGGAAACATCGCGTTCACAGCGAACCCGCCGCGCGGGCTGCGGCGGGTTTTCATTTCAGGCCCGGTCCCGCCGTAGTCTTCTACTCAAGCCGGCCTGGAGGAGAACGCGATGGAAAAGAACACTCGGCAGTTAATCCCTTTAACAGCGGAATCGGTCACCGAAGGCCACCCG
>BDTG01000033.1 GCA_002897695.1 bacterium BMS3Abin14 | reverse complement strand
GCCTGGCGGAGGACCCTGGGCGGCTGGAGGTCACGGAGTGGTTCGCGAAGCCCGGCGACGAGGTTGCCGAGGGGCAGGACCTTGTGACCCTGGAGGATCGCCACGGGGAGACCTACACGGTCAAGGCCCCCCGGGACGGGGTGCTCGCTACCTTCGTTGCCGAGGAGCGGGACCGGGTTGAGTACGGGCAGACGCTCGGCTACATTCTGCCTGCGGCAGAATGAGTCCAGAGCCCCAGGGTATCCTATCCCACTCCTCGTTCAACACCTTAAAGGATATTGTTTGAATTTTTCATGTCCCTTCACCCAAGTTGCTGTTCATCCTTGTTGTCCTGGATGAAAGTGAACTTTTATCCAGGCCGCAAGGATAACCAGCCGATTTCAAGGAAATCCCGCTCCTGGTTTAGGAGCGGTTGGGTGAGGGGATACGCCTTCCTCCGTGACGAACGGGTGGTGAAAATGGGGTTTTAAGCTTGGCTTTATCCCCTCTATCCCCTTCATCCCTGTTAAATAAGGCTTCGTCCGTGGGCGCGCTCCCTTTGGTCGTATGGGATCGCTTCCCCCTTCGCTGAACCTCCTTCGTTAAAACTTCATCCTCCGCTAAAGCTTCAACCGTCGCTGAAGCTATGGTGGACAAGCCGGATGACAGGTCGGAGGTCAAGAGCTATGGGGGACAGGCGCAATGACAGAAACGGCTCCGGCGTAATGACATGAGCGGCGTTGGATATTTGACATGTATATCGTTATCCGTTATAAAATAATTTCAAACGCTGTGATGCGCGGAGACCTCATGAAGTGATAAAGTCTTTCTTTGACAGGGGCACAGAGGATATTTTTGACCGAAAGAATTCCCGGGAAGCCCGAAGAATTTGTCCTCAGGGCCTCTGGAGTGTGGCAGGGCGGAAGCTGGACCAACTCAACGCTGTGGTTGTCTTGGGTTCGCTCCGAATTCCTCCCGGCAACAGGTTTGAAGCACTTAAAGGGAAACGGGCTGGACAACACAGCATAAGGATTAACGATCAGTACCGTGTTTGCTTTATCTGGTCCGAGGATGGGCCAGTGCGGGTTGAGATAACGGATTACCACGACAGATGATGGAGGAAAATCATGGTTCGCGTACCGAAGTACGGACCGCCGACGCATCCGGGTGAGATGCTCTTTGAAGAATTTCTCGAGCCGCTAAAGATGACACAGGTCGAACTGGCGGAGAGGCTTGGGGTTTCCTATCCCCGGATCAATGAACTGATCCATGGAAAGCGGGGTGTAACCCCTGATACCGCGCTGAGACTGGAGCGTCTGTTCGGCATGGAGGCGCAGTTCTGGCTCAACCTGCAGCTTGCGTGGGACCTGTATCACGTCAGCCATTCGCCTTCCGCAAAAGTGATTCGGAAAATCAAACTCCTGCCAGGTCTCGCCAGGGGCGTGAACGGTTAGTATTTACGGTTTTCTGACATGGAGGGGATTAGTCCTTCCTCCGTGACCTGACTCCAGTGAGTCACGCTGAAGCGTGACGAACGGGTGGTGAAATAATCTGCTTTGTCGCCGTGACAGGCATAAGCTCTCCGCGTCTCCAGGTCCCTGTGCCCTAGAGTCCCCTGTTTCCGCTCGCCCACGCTCCTCCTCACCCACGCTCCCATGCACCTATGCCTCCGTGCACCCATACCCAAAGGCTCCTACGCGATCCTTCCTCTTGCCCCCTATTTTCTGTTAGATTGTGACCATGAAAGGGAAGTGGCCTGAAAATCCTGTTGAGAGTGGGCATCCGGTAAATATCCTTGGTATCTCCGCTTTTTACCACGACAGCGCTGCGTCACTGGTCTGTGACGGAAAAGTCGTGGCCGCGGTCCAGGAGGAACGTTTTTCCAGGGTGAAACATGACCTGCGCTTTCCCGAAAGCGCTATCCGTTACTGCATGGAAGAGGGCGGAGTGACTCCCGAATCCCTGGACCTGATCGCCTTCCATGAAAAGCCGTTCATTCACTTCGAGCGCCTGCTGGAAACGTTTTTTGCCTATGCGCCCAGAGGGCTGCGGCAGTTTCGGCAGGCGATTCCCGCCTGGCTTCGGCAAAAACTGTGGATCAAGGACATTATCCGGAAGGAGACAGGGTTTACCGGGCGGATCATCTTCCCTTCCCACCACCAGTCCCACGCGGCGGCGGCTTTCTTTCCCTCCCCGTTTGAGGCCGCAGCAATACTCACCATGGACGGTGTGGGTGAATGGGCGACGGCAAGTTACGGGACGGGGGAGGGAAACAGGATAGAAATAGTGGGGGAACTGCGGTTTCCCCATTCCCTCGGCCTGCTCTATTCAGCGTTCACCGTTTTCACCGGGTTTGCGATAAACTCCGGCGAGTACAAGATGATGGGCCTGGCCCCTTACGGGGAGCCCGTATACAAGGATATTATCCTCACCGAACTCATGGACCTTCGGGAAGACGGGTCCTTCAGGCTCAACATGGAATATTTCGATTACTGTTCCGGCCTGACCATGACCAGCCGCCGTTTTCATGCTCTCTTCGGGGCTTTACCGCGGGTTCCGGGATCCGCCATCCGTCGGATTGACATGGACCTCGCCAGATCTGTACAGGAGGTTGCCGAGGAGGTGATCCTGCGGATGGCCCGGTTCGTCAAACGGGAGACAGGACTGGCAAAGTTGGTGATGTCAGGTGGCGTGGCGCTTAACTCTGTGGCCAACGGTAAACTGGAACGTGAGGGTGTCTTCGATGAAATATGGATTCAGCCGGCCGCGGGAGACGCCGGATCCGCACTCGGCGCGGCTTTGTATGGGTGGCACCAGTACATGGACAGGGAACGGGAGACCGATGGGATCAAAGACAGCATGTCCGGGGCGCTGCTGGGCCCGTGTTTTGATGGGGAACATGTAGAGCGGGAATTGGATCGCCTCGGGGCTGCCTTCCAGAGAATGGAGGAGCCGGAACTGCTGGACAAGGTCACGGCTCTTATTGAACAGGGCTGCGTGGTCGGCTGGTTCCAGGGCCGGATGGAGTTCGGGCCCAGGGCGTTGGGAAACAGGTCCATCCTGGCCGATGCAAGGCGCCCGGAAGTACAGGCGCGAATCAACCGGGATGTCAAGTTCCGGGAAGGGTTCCGCCCCTTCGCCCCTTCCATCCTCGCGGAAAAGGCGGCCGTGTATTTTAACATGAAATCCGACAGCCCCTACATGCTCAAAGTGTTTCCGATCGGGGTTGAGCACTTGAAGCGCCTGACGGAGGAGGAGATGTCCCTGAGCGGGCTCGACAGGCTCCGGGCTGTCAGGTCCGACATACCTGCCGTAACCCATGTGGACGGCTCGGCCCGGGTACAGACGGTAGAGGGAAGAAACAACCCGCTGTTTGCCGGTCTGTTATCCGCGTTCGAGAAAAAGACAGGCTGTCCCCTCCTTCTGAACACATCCTTCAACGTCCGGGGTGAGCCCATGGTCTGCACCCCGGAGGAAGCATTCCGATGCTTCATGGTCACGGGGATGGATGCAATGGTCATCGGCCCTTTCCTCCTCGACAAGGAGGACCAGAGCGACCTGAAAGACCCGGGGGAGATTGCCGAAACAGCCTGCCGGACGGCCGGGGAAAGGCATCTCCGGATCTTCGGTATTTCCACAGGTTTGGGTCTGGTAGTGATGTCCCTCGTGCTCCGCTGGAGGTTCTCCCTCCCTTTCTGGTGGACCCTGATCGTCATTGGAGGGTTTCTGGCAGGGGCGGGGTTCTTCCTCCCGGGGATTCTGGCCCCCGTTCACCGGTACTGGGGCCGTATATCATCCGCCGTGGGTCGCCGGGTTTTCACGCTTTGCCTGGCATTGGGTTATTATGGGGTTCTGTGGCCCACCGCGCTTGGGGCCAGGCTGACGGGCAGACGGTTTCTGGAAAAGGGGCCTGACCGGGCCCCGGGGACCTACTGGGAGCCGTGCTCTCCCGTGAAAAGGGAGTCCTGTGAACGGCAGTATTGACGTTAGCGGATTTCTTTCTAGAACAGCGCGTAGATGAAGGGCGTCAGGACGGGTACCTCCGCCACGATAGCGAAGACCGCCAGAAGTATCAGCAGCACAATCAGGGGCAGGAAAATCAGTTTCTTTCTCTCCTTCAAGAACGACCATATCTCGGCGGCAATCGTTACTTTGCTCATCTGTTTCTCCCCTGCACGTGGAACTTATCCAGAGTAGTCCGGCGGAAATCCCCATAGTCACCCTCAGCCAAGCCTGACAGTTCGGCATACTTGTTGAAAGTTTTTCTGGCGTAGGATTCGTCTCCCTTGACGACGTAGGCCCTGGCCAGGGAGAAAAGGAATCTTCGAACCTCGGGGGCCTTTTGAATCGCCGCCTCCAGGTTCTTCACTGCTTCGCCCGTTCTCCCGGCCAGGAGAAGAGCCTCCCCCGAGAGCCCGAGGTGCCTGATCGGCGATCTTTCGGCGGGCGGGATCCCATTGAGTATTCCCAGCGCCCTTTCCCCCTCGGAGAGCTGAATAGCGGCTGTGGCCATCCCGTAGGCGGTTCGGACCTCCTCTCCCCCGATCTCCTGTGCCTTCTGAAAATAATCCATGGCCTGCCGGGGATTCCTCCTGATGATCTCGATGTCTCCTAAAAGAAGGGGGATTTCTGCCACATCCCTGACCGTGTCCCACGCCTTCAGCAGGGCCGTTCGTGCCTCAGGATATTTTCCGGCCCAGTGGAAAACCCTTCCTACGCCCCAGTATCCCATGGCCCGGTAGCGGGGCGTGACCCTGTCGTTCTCCTCCTTCAGGAAAGCCATTGCCTTTTCCCTTGAGAGTTCGTCCCGCAGGGGATCAAAGGGCAGGATGCGGTTCTCTTCGGCGGTATTGAGGACAGTCCAGGCAATCAGCTGCTGCCCCTTGATTGTGGGGTGGACGTGGTCGACAAAAAGTTCATTCCCCGGAAGTCCGTTGGGGGCCACATTCCGGAAAGCCGCTTCAACGTCCGCCAGGGGAACCTGGTACCTTTCGGCAAAAGTCCGGATGGCATTGTTGAATGTCTCCAGCGCTCTCAGCGGTACGATGTCCTCCTCCTTTGCCATGAGGAAGGCTTTACCGGCCTCCTCGTACCGGCCGAGTTCCATGAGGATTCGGCCCTTAATGAATTGCAGGTAGGCGAAGGAACCGTCAATCTTTTCCGCGGAACGGATTCGGTTCAGGGCTCCGGCGAAATCGTGCCGGCCCAGTTCACCCTCCGCTGAATCTATGAGCCTGTTCCACTCTCCGAGATCTGCGGCGGACAGGCCGGGCCTGTGTTCCGACTTGAAGGGCGATACCCCTGTCAGGTTAGAAGGCAAAGTACACAGGATAAGGGGTATGTTCTTCTTCCGGCAGAACCGTATGATACCCTCGATGCTATCGCGGTACTGGGCGATGACGCCTTTTCGGAACTCCGGGTCCCTGTGATAAAGTTCGTACCCACCGATCTCCTCAAGCCTGGCGTTGACGCTGCCGGGAAGAATCGTTTTCCGGCCTTTTCTGAGGGATGAAACGGCGCCGCTGATCACGGTGTATATCCTTGACCGGTGAAGAAAGGACCGTAGTTTCCGCAACGTCTCCGGTTCGTTCCTGATTTTCTGAAAGGTCCTGGATTCCAGAAACTCGTTGTGACCGCTGTAGAGGACATACAGATCGGGGGAATATGCGGCCATCCCCCTGACCAGTATTCTCACCCGATAGCTGGCGTAAGAGATACCGCCCATGTTGATATTCTCAAAATTGATGGAGGTTTGGGCGTTGTTAAGAATTCCGCTTATCCAGTGGGGGAAGGATGTGTTGTTGATGTACGGCCGTCCATAGGTGGTGGAACCGCCGAAAGACATTATCCTGAAGGTTCTCTGGGGTTTCGGATACCTGAATTCCTGCTTGTTGAAGTAGGTTTCCTTTGCAGGGTTCAGGTAACAGGTTCCGAGGTGGTCCGGTTTCGGGATGAATACGGGGCTGCTGCCCTTAAACCCGACGAAGGGGTCTTTGTCCCTGAGTGGTGTAACCCCGGCAACCGCAAGCAGCCCCTCGATCACGATGATGAGGGAAATCCCGATGGCCAGCGCAGACAGGGTTTTTCCGATGTTCTTCAATATATCCAGTCCCCGCGTGCATGGCGTTTAAACTATCCTGAACAGGACTTCAAGTCAGTACGACCCACCTGTTGAATCATGCCAAAAACAATGAATTTTTACCACCCGCCTTCTCAGAAGCTTCCGTCATAGCTCCTTGAGCAACGGCGGATACCTCGACATCTCGATACACCCTTCCCCCTCACCTCAATCCTCTCCCCAGGGGGGAGAGGAAGAGTAATGGAATCTCCTACACACCTCCACACTCTTACAGCACAAAGCACTGGGTTAAATAACCCAGTGTTCTGTGCCAAGGGGGTCATTTGATACATGTTCCCTCGCCGAAACGACTTACAGATAGTATCCGTCTGGAAAATACACCCAAGATATGGTAAGTTGTGTCGATTTTCGTTTTCAGCAAATACGGAATGGGGTTTGCACATAACCGGCGATACGGTGGGGGGCTCTGTCTGTTTTCTGGAGAACTCCGGCTTCGTGGTGTTCTGTCGTTGAAGGGAGCCTCAACGGTTGAGGAAAATATCACCGAATGGGTGGGTGTTTCTTTGTATTTTTGCCTGCTTTCAATTCCTGTTTACCTTAAGCGGCGGTCGCCTGATGGCTGACACGCCCAATTTTTCCATCGATAATAGCTACGAGCGTGAACAAAATTACGACCCGCTCGGCTGGATTGTTACAGAGACTTTCAAACAGGACTATTCACTTGACTGGGGGATAACCTTTTCGGACCGCCTGGATATGTCGACGACCTTTGAACTGATGATGGAAGATGTCCACAACTCGGACGCTGTGGACACGAAGAATGTTGTGCCCCATCTGGATCTTAGCCTTGTCAATCCCCAGGCCACCTTTGATTTTACCGCAGAGGACACCATCAATCTCACAAACGAGTTCAACGTCGAACGTAAGGATGCCATTAATCTCAGCACGCAGTTTTCACTCACTCCAATTTTTCTCCCGCCCCTCGAAATGACCTACGAGGTACTGACCAATGACCAGGTGAACCTGGAGGATACTTTGGAGAAAAAACTGGATGTGACGACCAGTTACAGTTTTGGTAGAATGCTGGACCTTGACGCCTCCTGGCAGCAGGGATCTCTTGATGATCGCCTGAAAAACAATAGTGATACAGAGGAGCGGAAGTGGGACTTCAACCTTTCATTGAATCAGCTGCTGACGGAGTCGCTAAAGCTGAATTTCGACAGTTCCTGGACTGGTGAACAGAACGATACCCTGGACAATTCGGGAGCTGTAATCTCAAGAAAGCCGTCAAGGACCCTGGAGAACAAACTACTGTTCACCCTCGATACATTTCCAAAGGTAAATTCGAGTCTGGAACTGACCTGCAACAAGGATTTCATGGAGAAAACCCTTGAAGGAAACGTCGATTTTTCCCTGGAGGTGACCCAGAAATTTCTTTCGGTGGGTTCCCTGGCCGAGACCCTGGACCTTAAGAGGGACAGGCTTCAAAGCCCTGTTCCCCAGAACGATTCAAAGAAGTGGGACTCCTCATTTACCATGGAATTTACCGGGACCCCTTCCAAATACATTGATTACTCCATCAAACAGAATTTCAGTTGGACAAATGATAAATTCACCGACAGCAGCCTTGACACGGATACCGGCAAGAACGAGTTTGACCTCAGCGCGACCGTCGTTCCCATGGAAAACCTTACGCTCGATCTTTCCTACAGCCAGAGCTCTGATTACGAGAAAGGGGCCAAAACCGGCGATTCCAGCGATTTCAAACTGGAAATGACATACGAAGGGGAAGCCTTGAATGTCCCCAACCTGGTATTCGAACCTTCTCTGGATCTATCCACGGAGACGGACTTCGCGACCGGTGAAACCACATCCACTGAGAAGCTGGATCTGAAGTTTACCTACGAGTTTATCCTCCCTGAGCCGTTCAGCCTCACCGTGGAACCCGATTATACTTTGGCAAACTCCGATGGAGCCAGGGACGATGAGACGTTCACGCTGGACTACGAGGTTTCCTGGGACATGAAATACTCGGGATGGACGGTCTTTCTGGACCACACCGGTTCATATAAGCAGACCATAGGCAGCACCGACCCGGCCGACGAACCGACTTTCGACGGGGATTTTGACATCCATATTACCGCAATCCTGGCCGGGAATTTTGATTGGGACGTTGAGTATAAGTACATGAGCTCCAGCGATAGCGACAATGAGGATACTTTTGAGGCGTCTCTCGACTGGGCGCTTTACAATATGACCTTCAGCCTCTCCGCCAAGAATGACAGGACCTTCTCAGCGCCGAAGGATGTCACGAGGACGTATGCCGCGGAATTTTCCATGGAATTTTAATTATAAATTGGTAATGTATGATGACTTCGCAAAAAGCCGCAAATGGACCTTTGCGGACCCTATTATGAATAGACCACAGAAATGTCATGACAAACGATCAAGGAGGATAAAATGACCAGAGGGATCGCCCGAAAATTTTGCCTTGCCTCCACCATGATTATGGCGTTGGCCGTTTTCGGATGCTCCAGTGTGCCAAGCATCCGGACGTCCATTAAGCCCTCAGAGAGCAAGAGACAGTATCTGAACCTTAAGAAAGTGGCGATCCTGCCCCTCGAAAATGTCGCCGGTGAGAAGGGCGCCGAGAATCAGGTGGTGGATCTCCTTCTGACGGAGCTCAACATCTCCAACGCCTTTGAGGAGGTCGAGGAGCCTCGTTATGTCGCGAGTGTGCTGAAAGCCCTTAAAATCAGAAAGATCGATGCCCTGGACGCAGAGACAGTGAGTAAGCTGGGATCGGAAATGAAGGCGCAGGCCATCCTTTTCGGGGACATTAACGCATGGGGGCTGGGCGAGGGGTCGGAGGCGGCGATGCACGTTTCCATGACTCTGACCCTCCTCGACACGACGACCGGAAAACCCATCTGGGTGGGCAGCGGATCCCACAGGGGCAGCTTTTCGTGGGGGCGGGTTTTCGGTCTGAACGAGGGCCCTACGGACTTGGATATCGGGCGTGAGGTTGTACATTCTCTTGTCAAAGCCATGACCAAGGAGATAGAGGGTAAACGCAAGGCAGAACTCGTACGGATCAAGGCGGACGAATCCGCCAAGCTCAAAGCCGCCGCAGAGGCGGAAAAGAGGCGCCTGGAAGAGCAGATGAAGACAAAAGAGCCGGGAAAATAGTGAGGATCTCCATGCAGCCTCCCGCAATTTCCCACCGGGCAGTCGGGGAAGACAATCGTTTCATCCGGGTAGGCTGTATATTTGCTCTTGTCCTGTTTTTTCTGCCTTTACCCTGCATCCTGTCGCCAACCACGGCCTTCGCCCATCGGAAGGCGGTAGTAATCCGGAACGACGCTGTTCCTCTGAAACAGGACCTGACCGTGGGACGGTTCGGTGTCGGGAAGCTTTATTTCGATGATCCGGTCGATCTGTGTACTGATCAGGACAACAATGTTTATATCCTGGATTCCGGGAACTATCGCGTCCAGGAGATGGATGAGGACGGAAATTTTATCCGCAAGTGGGGAAAAAGAGGAGAAGGGAATGGACAGTTCCGCGACCCCGTGGCCATCGGCATAGACACTGACGACAAGTTTGTCTATGTTCTCGACAGAGAGAACTTTTCGGTCAGCAAGTTCGACCTCAAGGGGAATTTTGTCCTCTCATTCGGTAAGAAGGGGATCAGGACGGGGGAGTTTTATGATCCCGTGGACCTTGCCGTGGATTTTCAGGGATATATCTATGTCCTGGACAGGAATCGAGGCGCTGTCCTCAAGTTTCACAAGGGAGGCACTTTCGTGGATGAATGGGGCGGCATAGGACGGCGAAAAGGGGAGTTTGACGATCCCGTTTCCATTGCCTTTTCGGGCGAACGTCTCGGCTTTATAAATGTCCTGGACCGCCGGCTGAAGGCCCTGTTGCGGTTTAACCGGCGAGGCGACTACAAAAGCACCATATCATTACTGCCGGTATTGCCGGAGGACGGGGATCCCGTAAAAGTCAGGGCCGATAGTAGAGATGATCTTTTTATTCTTGATGGTTCGAAGGGGAAGCTGGTAAGGTTGGAACGCTTGAAGTATAGT
Organism: bacterium BMS3Abin14; assembly: GCA_002897695.1. Lineage (NCBI taxonomy): Bacteria > bacterium BMS3Abin14. The sequence goes on along the minus strand of BDTG01000033.1, from coordinate 114,154 downwards.
GTCTTCAGCCTGATTAGTGATGGAAAGGACATGTTTGAACACGGCGGGTTCGCCATTGACGATGACGATCGGGTTTACGTGTCGGATTTCAGGAAAGACAGGGTCATGAGGTTTATCCTCGAACCGGATTGATAACTTGCAGGAGAACCGTCTAACAAGGAGAGGATTCCAATGCTTCATATTGCAGCTAAGCGATCCACACGTGTTGTCTTCTTCTCTCTCCTCGCGCCGTTAATGCTTCTGGCAGCATCCGTGTATGCTCAGGACGGTGAGAAGGAGATGACCCCGATTCCCATGATCAGCGGCATCGAGATGCTCAAGGTCGGTGACGCAGCGCCTGATTTTTCAATTAAAGACCTGTCCGGCAACCAGTTTCATATGAAGGAAGTTCTGGCCAGGCATAAGGGCGTTCTTATCTTCTTCTGGTCCATCTTCTGCGAACCTTGCAAGGCCGAACTTCCTGTCATCCAGGAGCTGACTCAGGAGTACAAGGACAAAGGGATCGAGTTTGTGGGCGTGGCCATAGATGGTTTCCCGATGAAGGACGCCATCGACGCTTTCATCAAACAGGAGCACTATTCCTTCGACGTTATTATCGATGAGTTGAATCCGGACGAATCTTTCAAGGTATCGGATCCCTACGGTGTAGCGGGTACACCGACCCTCTACCTTCTTGATAAAACGGGAACGGTCCAGTTCTCCAGGGTCGGTCGGACTCCCAAGGAGGAGATCGAGGCTGCTTTCAAGAAGGTCCTCTAGGCCCGCTGGTGCACCGTCCTGTGAGAAGATGGTTTTTCCGAAGACGTAACAGCCGCCTGCTTGCGGTATTCCTGTCCGGGTTTTTTATCATTGTCGCTGTTCCGTCCCAGGCATGGGCCCAGATCTCGGAGGGTGACGAAGGTATCCCTTTCGCCGGTACGGATGTTAACGGCGATCCCGTGGATATCGGCCCCCTCCTGGGCAATCAGGTCGTTGTCATAAAGTTCGGCTCCATATACTGCTCTTCCTGTGTCCAGTCCATCGCGGCTTTCTCCGCACTTCAGAAGCATCATTCTCCTGATGTTATCAAGGTCGTCGGAATCAACCTCGATATCTATGGAGCATTTCGTGTGAAGAGGTTCTACAAGGGTTATAAGGGCCTTGTGAAGTACCCGGTCGTGATCGACAAAGGCCTTAAAATAAGCAAGCAATACGGCGTTACGACCCTCCCCTCCGTCGTGGTCATAGGAAAGGACGGTAAGGTTGCCAGGGTTATAATGGGTTATCAGGAGCATGAACTCCAGGATACGGTGGCGTTCGTGGAGGGCCTTGTGGGGGCAAAGGTGATCGTTCAGCTGGCGGGAACCGGGCCGGAAGATAAAGGCCGGCTTAGAATCCTCTTTCCAAACAACTTCACCAAAACCCAGCAGGATGCCATCTATGTCGTCGGGCAGGTTCCCAAGCCGGGGGTCAGAATAAGCCTGACCCTTAATGGAGGCAGCCGCCAGGAGGTGGTCGCAAAAAGGAAGATCTTCTATATCCGGACCCCTCTCACCCTTGGCAGTAACTATATCGAGGTCTCTTCCATCGATGCAGCGGGAAAGAGGATAATCAAGGCCATCGTTCTTTTCCGGGAACCGAAGCTGGGCAAGGGATTCGCAAACCAGTTTCCCACCTACCGATATCATCTGGAGAAAAACGAGAAACTGTGCAGTAAATGCCACGACATGGTTCCCCCGCAGACGACCGCCCAGAACTTCATGACGATCACCCGGTCATGTCTCAAGTGCCATGTGGAACTGGGGGACAAGAGGTTCGTGCATGGTCCCATCATGGTAGGAGGCTGTTCTCCATGCCACGATTTTGGAAGCGTTCCGGCCAGGTACGCGCTCTTTTCCACCGGGGCGGACCTGTGCTTCGGCTGTCATGAGGAAAAGAAAAAGGAATTCGCCAGGGACTACGTCCACGGACCGGTGGCAGCGGGTGTCTGCACCGTGTGCCACAGCCCTCACGGTTCAAACGAGAAGTATAATCTGCGTCTCCCGGAGGGACAGCTTTGCACCGCCTGCCACCAGAAGATCAAGGAGCTGTCGTCCCTGTTTACACAGCATCAACCCTTCAGGAATGGAGCATGTACCGATTGCCACGATCCCCATGCTTCGGACAACCCCAGGTTTTTCCTGAAGGGCTCAGGGGATGACCTCTGCCTGAAATGTCACGACAAGAAATCCATGGAAGGTCATCGTCACCCTGTGGGCGTCGTTCCCCTGTTTACCTTCCCCGGCATCAGGCTGAACAATAACGGGGAGCTGATGTGTACGTCGTGCCACAACCCACACGCCACAGACACTGAAAAGCTCCTGCCAAAAGGCGAATGCAGCGCATGCCATACCTACTAGTTTTTTTCGATGAACCCTCTTAGAAAAAGACCGCCGGTCGGATATCTTCCTGCGGTACTTCTCCTGTCCACCATCCTCCTGCTTACCCTGATTCTGGCCTCTCTGGGGCAGCGAAGCATAAAGAGGGAGAAGTCGCTCCTTCTGAATCTGAAGGGCAGACAGGCCGAGTTTGTGATCAAATCTCTCGCGTCTGCGAGCCGCATCAGCGTGCTGATGCTCGATCCGTCGAGCCGTCATCTACAGCGTTTCGTCAACGATACAGCCGATACCGAGCATGTCCAGTTTATCGCTGTTTACAATGCACAGGGGCGTCTTGTCGCAAAGAGCCGCAAGTTTTCTTCCGCATTACAGGGGCTGACGGTAGCTGAGATTAAGACCCGGATTGGGAAAGGGGACAGGGCATTTTACCTCGAGGATTATCCGGGCATGGGAAAGGTCTACGTCCTCGCGGGCCGTTTTTTCCCCTTTGACAGCTCGTGGATGCATCTCAGGATGCTCGGTATCCCCTCCATACCGGGGATTACCGAGAACCTGGAGGATGTGGGTAACGATACCGGGGCTTATTACGCCCTCGTGGGCATGGACATGGGAGACCTGGATGAGGCAGTAGAAAAAGGCACCAGGCAGATCATCCTTAACGGCCTGCTGCTTCTTCTCTTAGGCACGGTGGGATTTTACTTCCTTATACTTGTCCAGGGATACTACTCTGCCAGGAGAGCGCTGGCGGATGTCCGTCAATACACCCTGGACGTGATAGAGGGGATGGCGGAGGGCCTGGTAAATATTGATCAGGCCGGTATTCTCCGGAATGTCAACCCCGAGGCTGAGCACATGCTGGGGGAAAGCAGCAGGGGACTGGAGGGAAAGCACTGGAACAAGGCATTTGAAGGGGAGGAATGGCACCCGGTCAAGGAATGTCTTTCCAGGGGGATGCCTTTCTACGACCTTGAGATCCCCCCGGGAGGCTCTCATCGCCGGCACCTGGTGGTGACCATGATACCTGTCCGGGGCCGGACGGGCGGCATGGTCCTTTTCCTGAGGGACATGGGAGAGGTGAAGAACCTTCAGACCGAGGTGCGGCGATCTGAACGATTGGCGGCTCTGGGCCGCATGGTCGCTGGAATGGCCCACGAGATTCGCAACCCCCTTAACGCCATAAGGGGGTTCAGTCAGCACCTGAAGAGCCGCTTTGCTCCAGAGAGTGTTGAAATGCGATCCGTGGACACCATAATCAGGGAGGTTGACAGGTTAAATCGCGTCATTACGGAACTGCTTGATTTCTCCAAGCCGAGGGACCCCGAGCTGGTGGAAATTGATCTGAACGAACTTGTAAGTTCAACTGTCACCCTCGTTGAGCGCGAGGCCGCAAGTCAGGGGATCACGTGTGTTAATGAGGCAAATTCGCCGCCGGTCCATATCATGGGGGACAGTGACAGCCTGAAGCAGCTTCTTCTCAATCTGCTTTTAAATGCCATCCAGGCAATGTCTGAAGGCGGAGTTTTGACGGCGGCAACCTACGTGACCGGTGACAGGGCGGTGCTTTCCGTATCCGATACGGGAACGGGGATCAGCGAAAAGGACCAGGAACGGGTCTTCGAGCCCTTTTTTACATCCAGGGAGACGGGTACGGGCCTCGGCCTGTCCATAGTTCACCGCATCGCACAGGACCACAACGCCGAGATTAGGGTAAAATCGTCAGAGGGGGAGGGGACGGAATTTGTCGTCAGGTTCCCCCTGACGGGGGGACGCGTGGGCGAGTAGAAGCGGTAACGCCGCTCCTGTCATTGCGAGCGACTGAAAGGAGCGCGGCAATCCCGCAGCACGAGACTGCCGCGGCACATAATCCGCCTCGCAGTGACAAGCGAAGGCATCCGGTGTCAGAGACAGGTGTTGAGAGGTGCTTTTGGACATTGGACCATGTAATCTGTGTTCGATTAACCTGGAGGAGATGAGTGTGAAACCGGATACCGGCGGGTCGAAATACTCTGTCCTGGTAGTAGATGATGAAAGCTCCCAGAGGGAACTTCTCGAGATGGTCCTCGTGGAGGATGGCTGTAGCGTGGAAACGGCCTCAAACGGCGAGGAGGCCGTGGAAAAGGTTTCGGAACGCTTCTTCAACCTGATCGTCATGGACCTGAGTATGCCCGGGATTGGAGGTCTTCAGGCGTTGAAGCAGATAAAGGAAATATCACCCAGTGCTCAGGTGCTGATCGTCACAGCCTACGCCAGTGTGGATTCGGCCGTTGAGGCCATGCGATCCGGGGCGCTGAACTACCTCACAAAGCCGATTGATCTGGAGGAATTGAAAGTCCAGGTAGCCAAAACAAGGGAAATTTCCGGGTTGATGGCCGAAAATGAGATTCTCAGGGCCCAGGTTGAGAATACCTTCATGGCCGGCAGGATCATTGGGAGGAGCCCGAAAATTCAGGAGGTATTCGATACGCTGAAGATGGTTGCGCCCACGGATGCAACCATCCTTATCCTGGGCGAAAGCGGAACAGGGAAGGAACTTGTCGCCGACGCCATCCACCATAACAGCCCCCGCTCCGGGGGACCCCTTGTCAAGGTCAATTGCGCCGCCCTGCCGGAAACCCTCCTCGAAAGTGAGCTGTTTGGCCATGAAAAGGGGTCCTTTACAGGCGCCACATCGAGGCGTGAGGGAAGGTTTAAACTTGCTGACGGCGGGACACTCTTTCTCGACGAGATCGGTGAGATGAGCCTGCTCCTTCAGACGAAACTCCTGAGGGTCATCCAGACCAGATCCTTTGAGCGGGTCGGCGGGACCGAGACCCTGGATGTTGACGTCCGTCTTGTCGTAGCGACAAACAGGGATATTGAGGCCGAGGTAAAGGAAGGGCGCTTCAGGGAGGACCTGTATTACCGCCTTAACGTAATTCCAATTGACCTCCCGCCCCTCAGAGAGAGGAGGGAGGATATCCCGCTGTTGGCGGAACACTTTCTGAAAGAGATTTCGGAAAGGAATCGCAAGGATATCAGGGGATTTGCCCCACAGACCATGGATCTCCTGCTCAGGAATCGATGGAAAGGCAATATCCGTGAGCTCGAGAACGTGGTTGAGAGGGCAGTGATCATGTCCAGAAGTGAGTTTATTCAGCCGGTGGATCTCCCGGTCCACATACAGGATTCTGAAGCCACAGCACCCGTCGGTGTCACGCCGGGCCGCCCCCTCAGTGAGTTGGAAAAGGAGGCAATCGTACAGACCCTTCAAATGACGGGTGGGAACCGAACGGAAACTGCCAGGCTCCTGGGGATCAGCCGCAGGACCCTCCAGTACAAGCTTAAGGAGTATGGCGTAACATAACCCCGGGAGTAAGCGTCAGCAGGGCATCAAATGCGCATTTCTGGGCACTTGTTCACGCAAAAGTTGCACCCTCGGTGTACTGCTTGCACTAATTTTTTCCTTGATTTTGTTTGATAACCGTTTATATTACGGAACGTTATGGGTCTTTGGTAGAGAAGGGCATTTTTGGCATAACCTCTGCGTCACTCTACCTTGGATTTATAATGAACTCGTCGGCCATTTTGGCCGTGCGATGGTCTGCCCCCAATGCTCGGTACTTTACCGGGCCGGCCCCCCAACGGCCCCCAACGTTGGGGGGCCATTTTTTTGGACTGTTTTGTGCAGGCTTTCAATGATGACAGGTGTGTGGTGTATCGTGTACGGTCGTTGATGTTCCCTGCATGGAGGCGCCGCCTTGAGATGACCCGCCGTTTTATCCTTTTCTCATGCATCGTTTCTTTCCTGTTCCTCTGGGGGTGTGCGGGAGCGCCATCCCCGCTGGAGGACACTTCCTGGAGGGGAGTCCGGATAACCGGCGTTCTGACCGACGAGGACGGCAGTGCCGTTCGCGGGGGCTATGTGTACGCCTACGGCGGGGAACGTGGAACTACCCTGGGGCCCGCGGATGCCATGAGCGAGGCGTCAGGGATCAAAGGACGGTATCTTCTCATCGTTCCTTTCGGCAGCTATCGAATTGTTGCGAGAAAACGCGCCTCAGGGTCCATCAGCGGCCCTCTCAAAAACGGTGATCTGGTTGGCGAATTTCCTGGGCGGGTTTTCGCCGGCCCGCCCGGACCGGCGGATTTCGACATATCGTTAAGGGTTTTTCGACAGGGGCTGGAAGGGGATCCTTCCAGGGTGCTGAGTACCGATACGATCGTTTCGGGTATAGTGCTGGATTCGGAGGGACATCCACTTTCGGGTGCCCACGCTTTTGCCTACAGGGGTGAGTTCAGACGGGATCCGCCGGATTTCCTCTCCCGGGTAACCGGCCGGGATGGACGGTTTGTTCTTAACCTTCCGGGTGAGGGCATATATTCCATCGGCGCCAGGACAGGTTCCAGGGGCCGGCCGGGTTCCGGTGACCTGATGGGATTCTGGGACAACTCCATAAAATCAAGGCGGGTATCGGAGGGGAGCCGTATCCGGGGAGTCCGTCTTGTTTTAAAGCCCTATTCCACCACATCGCCCTGACAGTATAAAAAATGGAGGTTGGTTGAATGGAGAATATGGTCTGCTTCATAGGCGCCGGCCCTGGGCACTCGAAGTATCTGACCCTCGAGGGGGCGGAAGCCCTGAGGCACTGTCGGCTCGTATTTGCCCTTCCCCCCTATCCCGAGACCTTCCGGGAACACCTTGCGGGGAAGCGGATTGAGGACCCCTTCAGGCTTGTTTTCTCCGAGATAAAGCAGGAGGTTGAGACAGCTCTGGGGCATGGATCCGTCGGTTTTCTGGTTCCCGGGGATCTCACGCTCTTTTCGCCGTTTTTCTCCCTCGTGGAATATTTCGGGGATCGTGCGAGGGTTATCGCCGGTGTCGGTGTTATCAATGCCGCAACCGCTCTCCTGAAGCGGACCCTCGATCTTCCTCGCGTCAGCCATTCGGTCGTCTTCACGAGTCCCAAGAGGATCGGCAAGGAGAACGCCGGGGCAATGCTGGGCACGCTTTCTTCATCAACTGATACGATGATCCTTTACATGAACAACAGGCCCCTTTCCCAGCTTATGGAGGAACTGGCGCCGGGATTCGGTCCCGACACCCCCGTTGCCATTGTCTTCCGGGTGGGGCTCGCCGGAGAGAAGGTTTACCGGGGCACAGCGGCCACAATTGCCGATGTCGTGGGGGATGATGACGTGTTCGGCCTCGAATCCGGCAAACCCTCCATGGGGATCATCCTGATAGGCGATGTTCTGGAGGCACATTCCGACCCATCCTTCTGGGACAGACGAAAGGACCTCTTCTGGGACCGGCAGAGGAGAAAGGTTTGAAAGCACCGGAAATCCTGGCGCCGGTTGACAACATTCGTGAGGTTGATGACCTTCTGAATGCCGGCGCCAACTGGCTGTACGGCGGATGTCTTCCTGCGTCATGGAGCAGCCGATACCCGCGGACCGTCATCCTCAACCGGAGGACTTTCCCCGACGCCCAGATCGGCTCGACCCGTGAGCTTGCCGGGATCATCGCACTGGCGATGGAGCGTGGGGGCCGCTTCGCCCTTGCGGTAAATGCCCCTTTTTACATGGATGAGCAGTATGAGCCGGTCCTGGAGTTGATACGATCCGCGCGGGATTCCGGAGCCTCTGCGGTGATCGTTGCCGACCCGGGGCTGATGAGGAGGATTGTCCGGGATGGAATACGGATCCCCCTTCACGTGAGCACCATGGCCCTTGCCTCGAACGCCGCCGCGGTCAGGCTGTATATCTCCATGGGTGCGGAGCGAATAATCCTCCCCCGGTTTCTCGGCATCGAGGAAACCGGATCCCTGGTCCATGAATTTCCCGATGTGGATTTTGAAACGTTTCTCCTGGTGGGCAGGTGCCCCAATATAGAGGGGGTGTGTTCCTTCATGCACGACAGCCCGGATGCCAGATGGCCATGCGAGTGGGCCTACAGCGCCACCGCCCTGGACGGCGGTTCGCCTCCGGAGGGGGTCTGGTCCGCGGTGGACAGGGTACACATAGCCGATCGGCGGGACGCATGCGGCCTGTGCGCTCTCCCGGAACTCCTGACAGCCGGTGTTTCTACCTTCAAGATCGTGGGAAGAGGGGCTCCCACTGAGAGGAAAGCCACACTGGTAAAGGCGCTTTCGGATGCCATCGAGGCGGTGCCGGAAATGGGCCGTGCCGAGGCCTGGTACGCCCGTTGCCGTGGAATTTACCGAACCCTTTATGGCCATGCATGCAGCGCCCACAATTGTTATTTCCCCGGCCTGGAGGAAACGCCGTGAGGGCCAGATACCTGTATTCCCCGGGTGAGGATGTCATAAAATACGGCCTCCCCCCGCAGGATGGAGGTTGGCACGGGTTTCGTTTCGGATCGGAGTCCTGTGTCCATCTGCTTCCTTCCATCCCTGACCTGGGCCGATTGAGGCAATCATGCGGATCTTCCCCCTGCTCCCTGGTCACCCCGGTGTCGGGACCTTCGGATTTGGAGATGGTGCTGCAGACGGCAAGGGAAGCCCTGAGTGCGGATTGGGATGAGGTGGTGGTCAACGATTGGGGTGTTCTTTCGGAGCTTTCGCCGGGAAACGGCGACGCGATTACCGCCGGGAGACTTCTTCTGAGGCTGCGCAGGGGACCGGGAACATTCGACCCATGGTCGAGTCTGGACGAGGACTCCAGGAGATATTTCGCCTGGGGTCCCCTCTACGATGGATCATTCCTTTCGTTCCTGATGGATATGGGGGTTCCCAGGCTGGAAATAGATGCCCCCAGGCATTGGATGCCGCTGCCGGAGGTTAAAGGGTTCCAGTTGTCGTTCCACGCTGATTCCAGATTGGTTTCCATCGCCTCCCGGTGTCCGTGGCTGTATAGTCCAGCAGAGGATAGATGGGAACAACCCGCCCGATGCCGCCGCGCCTGCATGGTGTCGGGGCCTGTCCTCATGTACGCGGGTCCCCTCGGGAAGCCCCTGATGCACCGGGGGAGGGAGATCCTGGAGGATGCTTCGGGGGACTGGAGGGAGAAGGACCTGCCCGGGAATATCGACCGGCTGGTTTTTTCAAGCGGCCCCATTATTGGCATGGAAAGTGCTAAATGCCTTTTGGGGGACGGGCAGGGGGTAGGGGAGTAAGGGGACCGTGGGCGATGGGGGGAGCGCAGTACTTCCGCACACGGGATTGCCGCGGCGCATTGGGCGGCCTCGCAATGTCCAGCGATTTTCACCGTTGGACATTTGACGTTGGGCTATCCCTCTGGCCTCTGGACTCCCTGTCCGCCGTAGCTCGCTGAGCGAAGGTGGATGGACTCTGGACTTACGGCAAGGAAGGGAGCTTGAGGATTGCATAGAAAACTGAACCGCATATATTACGAGGTCAAGGAACCGGCCCTGAGCTGGGATGACATCGGGGGCCTGGATCAATGCAAGAAGACTGTCCGCGAGATGATCAGCCTCCCCCTTAAAAAAATGGACCTGCTCAAGAAACACCGGCTGACCATCCCTGCCGGCGTGCTGATCTGGGGCCCCCTGGGTGTAGGTATAACAATGCTGGCCGAGGCCGCGGCCATGGATGCCGGGGCCTCGTACGTGTATATCTCCGGTCAGGAGATGCTCGGTAAGCCGAGGGAGCTGGAGCGGGCGTTCGAGGATGCCCGGCACGAGGCCCCATGCGTTCTGTACATCTCTGATGCGGATTGGCTTGCGCCAAGGGCCGGAGCCGACTATCAGTGGGGTGAAGGCAATTTCAGGGGTAAACCGCCCACCTTTGCCGACAGGGAACTGACCGAGGTCTTCATCCACCAGATCGATCACATCCAGGAACGTGAGGATATCATGCTCGTGGGCTCCGCGTATCGTGTTGATGTGGTGGACCAGGCAATCATTAAGGAGAAAAAGCGGTTCAACAGGAAGGTCTTCGTTCCGCCGCCCTCCCAGGAGGACCGGGAGGGCATGCTGAAGATCTACGTTGACCGGATTCCCACCCTGGAAGGACCTCTCGACCTTGCAGAACTGGCCCGGCTGACGGAAGGGTTTGTCGGGTGGGATATCGAGAACCTCTGCAAAAGGGCGGTCCTCAACGCGGTTGAGAGGGATTCCGGTGAAGTTGCCATGGCGGATTTTCTGGCGGCAGTTGACCAGATCGAGCCCTGGCTGACCCCCGACATGACCGAGAAATACTTTGAGATCTCTCGCGATGACTGCCCCCATCACTACTCTTTCTGAAGAAGACCTGGATCTCATTATGAGGTTCCATGGGCATATCTGTTCCATGGTGCTGGTAGCCGCGCGGCTGGGAAAAATTGCAGCGGACGCCCTGGATTCACTTGGCGGCGAGAGGACCCTCCCCTTTGGATTTTTCCGGGGATACGGCTGTGCAATCGACGGGGTTCAGGCTTTTACCGGCTGCACGTTTGGAAACGGGAACCTGGTGCTGCTTCGCGGGACCGATTTTTCCCTTACGCTGACCCGCGAGGGAAACGGTTCCGCCGTTCTTGTCACCCCTTTGGAGGAAATCCTGGCCGGTGCCCGTTCCGCGGGGGGAAAGGTCCTTCAGACCCCGCTGGGAGAACGGATCATGGGCGGCGACATCCGGAACCTGTTTGCCGTTGAGACTATCAGCGGCATGGGGCATCTTTCCCGTTTTCCTGAAGGGTAATTTAGCCATTGCATTATATCCCCGAGGCGTTTTCCCTCTTTGCCCATGAACTGCTGCGGATGCTTCCGGCATTCATTGTCGGTGTGGCAGCCGCCGCCCTGATAAAGACATATCGTTGGGACCTGAGGCTCAGGGCGTACATGAAGGATTCCGGGAGAGCGACCATCCCTCTGGCCGTCTTTCTGGGAGTTTTCAGCCCCCTTTGTGCATGCGGAGTGCTGCCGGTTGTCATTCCCCTGGCTGTCTCCGGGGTTCCGGTGGCGCCGCTGCTCGCTCTCCTGGCAACCTCGCCTCTCATGAGCCCGGATGCCTTCTCCATTACCTGGGCGGGTCTGGGGCCGTCCCTCGCATGGGCCAAACTCGCCAGCGCCATAGGGATGGGAACGCTGGTCGGGTCCGTAACCTTTCTGCTGGAAAAGCGTACCAACTTTCTGAGGGATATCGTTCGACTGACCCCGGTACAAAGCGGCGAGGATGGTGAATCGTCGGCGTTTGACATCGCCTGTGCCAACGACATCACTGTTCCTACAATGGTGGTTAAGCAGAGGGAGAACAAGGTGCTGTTCTTCCTGGACAGGGCAAAGGATACGTCCCTTTTTATAGGGAAATTTCTTCTGATGGCCATTGCCCTCGAGGTGTTGCTGGAGATGTTCCTCCCCATGGAGTTTGTCCGCGTTCTCGCCGGCCGATCCGATTTCTCTTCGCTGGTTATGGCCGCGTTTTTCGGGGTGCCGCTGCCTGCACACCAGATTCCGGTGGTGCCGATTCTGAGGGGCCTTCTGGATCTCGGGATGGACAAGGGGGCAGCTGTGACCTTCCTGGTGGCGGGTCCGGTTACAAGCATCCCCGCGCTGGTGGTAATATGGAAGATCTTTCACCGCCGCGTGTTCATGATCTACCTTGGCCTCTGTATCTTCGGCGCCGTCGCCGCAGGAGAGATCTACCGGATGTTCGTTTAATGATTGATGATTGGGCAAGAAGCCATCATGTTTGATTTTCTGCCAGGGATGCCTGTTTTTGACAGATACCTGTCAGAATCGAACGGCTTTTTTAAGGGCAAGCTGGCCCGAAGGGTGTGGTTTTTGACCCCGTGGGACTTGTGTGGTAGATTTTATCCGAGGGTTGATGGGCTTTTCAAGACTTAAAGACAGATGCAAGTTAACCGCAGAATCTGTATAGGGAGGGTGCCATGAAACGGGGAGAGCGTTCAACCTTTGTTATTCCGGCGATTGCCGCCGCAATCCTTCTGTTCCTTCCCCTCGCTGTATCGGCGCTTGATTTTACCGACATTACCGATATGGCCGGGGTTGGAAATCGTGGACACGGGAAAGGTGTAGCCTTCGCCGATATCGACAACGACGGAGATTACGATCTTTACGTATCCAACAAGGGCGGGGAAAATGCGCTCTACCGAAATGACGGCAATGGGATCTTCGTGGATATTTCCCGGACAGCGGGGGACCGTCTCGATGATTCCGGGATGTCCATGGGATCGGTTTTCGGCGATTTCGACAACGACGGTGATGAGGACCTGTACATAGTCAAGGGCGGCCGGTACGAGATCGAGGCTAACCGCCTTCTCAGGAACGATCACGGCCGGTTTGTGGATATAACCGATCAGGCAGGAGTCGGTTCCAAGGAGTTTACTTATTCTGCCGCTTTCGCCGATGTGGATAATGACGGATATCTGGATCTCTACCTGGCCAACTACGGGGTCGGGGCGGGCAATATCCTCTACCATAATAACGGCGACGGGACCTTCACCGATATAACCAAGGCTGCCGGTGTAGGGGATCGTAGCTGGAGCTGGAGCGGCGTTTTTGCCGATGTAAACGGCGACGGCTTCCAGGACCTTTACGTGGTCAACGGGCGGTATCCGGCCGGGGAACCAAATCGTCTGTATGTCAATAATGGCGACGGGACCTTCCGCGATGTCTCCCGCGAGGCCGGCGTGGCCGATGGCAACTGGGGTCTTGGCGCAGCTTTCGCCGACGTGGACAACGACGGTGATTTGGATCTGTTCGTTTCCAACTACGTCGGTCCCAACAGGATGTATCTCAACGATGGTACAGGCCACTTCACCGATGTATCTGAATCATCGGGTCTTGCTGACAATGGATGGGGCAAGGGCCCGTCCTTCGGCGACGTGGATCACGATGGGGACATGGACCTGTACGAGGGGGACTGCAAGCTGGCCAACAAGCTTTATCTCAATGACGGCAACGGTGTCTTCAGGGACGTTGCCGACGAGATCCCCATATTGAAGAATGAGACGGTCCGTACCAAGGGTACCGCATTTGCCGACATCGACGGCGACGGTGACCTGGACCTTTACGTTGTCAACTGGGGCGTAAGCAACCGTCTTTACAGAAACGAGCAGAACGACTCCAACTTTCTTAAGGTTCGACTGGTTGGAACCGTCAGCAACGCAGATGCAGTGGGCGCCAGGGTAACGGTGACCAGGGATGGGCGGATCGTTGGCTTTCAGGAGGTCAGTACGCTCTCCGGATTCTGTTCTCAGCCGCCACTGGAACTGCACTTCGGATTGCCCGGGCCCGGGACCTATCAGGTCAATGTCCGGTTTCCCAGCGGCCTTGTAATGACGGGTGTGTACAGGAACGGACAGAGCGTAACAATCGTCGAGGGAAACTGAGGGGGGTATTCAGATCCCGTGAATTTCCGCCGGCGGACATGAAAATTGCAGGGCTGTTGTCGAGGCTATCGATAGCAGCCCTTTTTACGTCTGAAGATAAGATCGGGGAGACAAGCTCGGTTGAAAATATTTTATGGGCGCACAGCTTTTTTCCTCCTCATCCTGGTATTTTTCCTCTCCGGATGCGCCGGCCCTGGAGAACGTCGTCAGGGTGAAATCTACACCCTGACGGGAGCGGCCCGGTTCGACGGGCATCCCCTGTCGAGCGGGATTGTGAGGGCGGCAAAGGACACACCCCTCGGGGAAGCCATAACAGCTCGGGTCCGTGGGGATGGGTCCTTTGAAATGGCCCTCGGGCCAGGGGTGTATTATCTCACCGGCACGGGCAGCGATTCGCAGTCCGGTGGGAAGCTATGGGCCTATTGGGGGGACAATCCCCTGAATCTCTTCGGTGAAATAGCGGATACTCTTTTCCTCCTTTTCACGCCTGCCACCTCCCCGCCCGGCATCCGTGACGGGACAGGTATCCAGGGCCGCGTGTTCAAGGGCGGCGTTCCCGTAGAAGGGGCCGTCGTGGCGGTCTATCTTGATCCTGTGGGAGGCTTTCACGGTCCCCCGTACGGTCTGAGCGCTCCGGCGGACGCACAGGGCCGTTACTCGCTGAATATTACGCCGGGCACCTATTTCCTCATGGCCCAGAAAAGGCGGAGGACGGGATGGGGGTATCTGGGACCGTTGCTGAAGGGGGACCAGACGGCCTATTACGCCCACAACCCTGTTACCCTCCGCCAGGGAGAGGGAATGGTGGTGAATCTCGAACTGGCTATAGTCAACAGGCCTCGCGGGGAAGGTTCCCTTTCGCCCGGTGAGTCCATCATCCTCGAGGGGGTCGTCACCAACGAGGCCGGTGAACCGGCGCCGGGTGTTCGGGCATGTCTTTATGCCAGGAGTGAGATGATCGGGCGGCCGGGATTTATCTCGTCTCCATCCGACGAAAAAGGACGGTATCGCCTGGAGGTGTCAAAGCCGGGGACCTTCTATCTGGCGGGTCGGTCAAAACTTGGAGCCCCCCCCGAGACCGGGGAACTCATGGGGTATTATCCCGGCTCCGCGGATCACTCCGTTCGGATAAATTGGGGTGATCATCTAACAGGAATGGACATCCCGGTCAGGGAGGTCTGGTGATTAAGAACCCTGCTCCACCCTGGAAAATGGCGCTGGTCCTCCTGCTGATCGCCGGGTGGGCCCTGGGGGGGAGCGCAGAAACAGCGTTGGCGCTGCCGGGGCCTTTCCTGTCGGTGAAGATCTACACCGACACTGTCTGGTCGGGGACGGTGACCATCTCGGGGGAAACCCGGGTGATGCCCGGCGCCGTTCTCACCATCCGTCCAGGCACACGAATTCTCTTCGATCCCGTCGATGCCGACGGTGACGGCGTCCTGGATTCCCGCCTCGTGGTGGAGGGGGGCCTTGTAGCCCGAGGCACTTCCAAGGCCCCCATCATCTTCACCAGCGCAGGGGATGAGCCGCAGCCGGGGGACTGGCTTGAACTCAGGGTGGACCGTGCCGAGGGGGTGGTCATGGAATACTGCGTTCTGCAGTATTCCAGATACGGTTTTCACGCCCACTTCAGTTCGGGGGTTCTGGCCAATTCCATCCTGCGAAATAATCTGGACGCGACCAGATTCGGGAACTGTCGATTCTTCATACTTCACAACCGGTTCGAGGGGAATCTGGGAAAGGGCATCAACTTTCGTGATTCAAGGCTCTTCATAACCGGGAACGAGCTCAGAGCCAACCGGCACGGAATTTTCATCTTCGAGAAGGCGAAAGGCACATATATCGGCAATAATCTCTTTTCGAAAAACGAGGTCTCCGACCTGCGTTTCGGGGATTTCTTCAGTGGTTTTCCCCCCGTCCTTGACGGTAACGTAAGGGACGATGGTCGTCCGCTGATCATCTTAGGCAGGGACCAGAGCGCTCCGCCGGCGCAAAAACAGATACATTCGTCCTCCTGGTTCGGGCCCCGTGTCCTTAAAATGCGCGTCAAACCCATCTGGGAGAGGGATGTGGGTTCTTTCGTGGATGCCGCCCCTGTGGGGGTCTCAGATGGCCGGAGGATCGCTGTGGCAACGTGGGGGGGGGGACTGCTCCAGCTTGCCGTCGACACCGGGGAAGTGCTGGCAAGCACGAGTATCGGGGACGTGATTGATGCCGCCCCGGCGGCTGTGAGCGGGATGCTCATCTTTCCTGCCTGGGACCATCGCATCTATTCGGTGGATACAAAGGGCTCCGTCATGGGCTCCATCGGCTGGGATGCCGGAATGGCCGACGATCACCGGCAGGCGTCACCCCTCGTCCTGGGCGGTGATGTTGTCTTTGGGCTGTGGAACGGGGAGTTTGGAGCCCTGGATCCAGGCCGGCTGCGGTGGCGCTGGAAAATCTCCCTTGATGGGGCCATCAGGGCCCGGCCGGCCTTTGACGGTCGCGAACTGTGGGTTGGGACCGACGGGGGCGGCCTCTATGAAATCGGTACGAATGGAAAGGTAATCGGGCGAGTGGAAATGGGAAGCCCGATCCGTACCACCCCCGCTGTATTCGGGGAAGGGAATCTTGCGGTGGTGACGAGGGACGGGCTGCTCGTCAGGGTTCGTGGCGGCCGAATCGTATGGCGCAGGAAGCTCCCGGGCGTGGGAACCTACGCCTCCCCGGTTTTACGGACTGCTGATCTGTTGGCCGTGGGCGACGGTTCCGGAGCGATCTCTCTTTTCGATGGGAACGGCGCTCTGATATGGCGAACCGCGGTTGGGTCGGCGGTGCACGCCCTCGGCGGTAAAGAGGTGTTGTGGGCGGGAACAGAGGACGGTCGGCTCATCGCCATCGATCCGGTCGACGGGGCACTGATGGCGACCCTGAGGGCTGCCGGCGCTGTTCATTCGCCGCCGCTGATTACGGGAGGCACCACCCGGCGAATGGTGTGGGCCGCAAGGGATGGTGTGGTCCGGGCGCTGGACTGGAATGTCAGTGAAAAAACGTGGGGGTGGAGGCCGTGATCCGATCCAGGAACCTTGCGGCCGCGGTCTTCCTCACCGGTCTGGGGGTGATCCTTCTGGAACTCACCCTGACCCGGATATTCTCGGTCCTGATGT
The DNA here is from genome assembly GCA_002897695.1 of bacterium BMS3Abin14. Taxonomy (NCBI): domain Bacteria; species bacterium BMS3Abin14. The sequence goes on along the minus strand of BDTG01000033.1, from coordinate 97,359 downwards.
GGTACCATTTCGCCTCGCTATCCGTGGCGGTGGCCCTGTTCGGATTCGCACTCGGGGGGACGCTGGTTCACCTGAGGCCCTCGCTGGTGCCTGAAGATGGGTTTCCTGCCGGGTTGGCCCCACTGCTTTTTCTCGCTGCGGGTGGGGCAATGGTGCCGTTCATGCTTCTGGGGCTTGCGAGGATCAAACCGTCCGTTCTTTTCCCGCTGCTGAGCTTTTTCCACCAGCCGTTTTATCAGCCGTTTAGAAACGGCCCGCCCAGCCCCGACGCGGCCGTCCTGCTGTCTCTGGCGGTTCTGTATATTTCCATCCTTATCCCCTTTACCATGGCGGGGATTGCCCTGGCCGGCCTGTTTTTCCGGTCTTCCGAAAACGCAATGGGACGTCTTTACGGGGCGGACCTGGCCGGGGCAGCCATTGGCTGCCTGATCTTCGTGCCGGGTCTTGAATTACTGGGAGCCCCCTCACTTCTGGCCGTTTCCGGCGGTCTCTTCGCGCTGGGGGCCGCCCTGCTTTCAAAGGGTTTCCGACGACCGATTATCCTCATGATCGCTCTGGCTGTTTTTACAGTGGCCGTGATAAACGGGCCCACAGATCGGCTGGTACGGCTCCAGATCGCCAGGGGGCAGTATGAACCGGACATCCAATATTACCGGTGGAATGCTCTTTCGAGGGTTGTGGTTTACCCACTGAGCCGTTGGGAGGCCGAACAGGCATGGGGGATCAGCCGCCGTTTTCCAGGGCCGTTTCCCGGGAACATGGGCATGCTAATCGACGACGCGGGATATACACCCATTATCGAGAACCGGGACCGGAGCGCCTCACCTGCATGGGCCCCTTACCATATCATATCACTGCCCTACCTTCTGCGGCCCGGAGCCGATGCCATGATAATCGGGCCGGGGGGGGGGAGGGATATCCTGGCGGCCCTCGGAAACCGGGCCCGGGAGGTTACGGCAGTTGAGCTCAACCCCCTTATTGTCGAGGCGGTGGAGGATGGATTTCCCCGGTTTTCCGGTAAGCCCTATTCCCTGCCGGGGGTGAAGCTTGTCGTCGGGGAGGGCAGGTACCAACTCGCCAGGTCAAAAAAGCGATACGATGTCATTCAGGCCTCCTCCGTTTTTGGTGAAATCGCCCCTTCCGCCGGGGCCTTCAGCCTGAGCGCCAACTTTCTTTATACCAGGGAGGCGTTCAGGGAGTACTGGGATCATCTCTCCGATGACGGAATTCTGTCCTTTTCCAGGACGGTCTTCGGTCTTCGCGCGCTGCGTCTGGTCTCCCTGGCCAGAGACCTTCTACTGGATGAGGGCGCCGTTGACCCCTCCGCCGGCATCGCTGTTCTCAGGGAAAGGGGCATGGCCAACGTCCTGGTTGCAAAGGGCGGATTTACCGGGGCGGACCTTGAGAGGCTAAAGAAAATTGCCGAAGATCGCTCATTTATAATCGAGGCCATGCCCGGCCTGAAATCGGGCAACAGGTTCACTCGAGTTATCAGGGGCCTGGAGATCTCAAAGGGGCGTTTCGACATTTCGCCGCCTTCCGACGATCGGCCGTTTTTTTACAATAACGTCCCTAAATGGCGATTTTTTAACCTTTTTTTCCACCCACAAGAGGCCGGGGAGCGGCATGTAATAGTGCTGCGCACCCTGTTTTTTGTCTTCTCCATCCTCATTATCCTCATCCTCGCCCTCCCTGCCATGGGGGGTAATGCCCTGGCGCGGAAGGGAGAAAAGGGCCCTGTGGCCAGGATCGCCCTGTTCTTTGGCGGTATCGGTCTGGGTTACATGGTCATCGAGTTGACCATGATGCACCGGCTTGCCCTTTTTCTGGGGAATCCCACCTATTCCCTGACTGTGGTCCTTTTCGTCGTCCTTTTTTCATCCAGCCTTGGGAGCTTTTACGCGGGTCGTTCAGGGGAAAACACAATACACCCCAACGTTCTCCTCCCGATGGCATTGATCTTGCTGTTAATGCTGACGTGGAAGTTGACAGGGTTTCTCAGCCCTGCCATGGATGCCGGTTTGTTGTTGCGGGTCTGCCTGGTTGTTCTGCTTCTGGCTCCATCGGCTTTCCTGATGGGCTGGTTCATGCCCCTCGGGTTGTCCGAACTTTCCAGGAATGCCCCCGGCATGATTCCGTGGGCGTGGGCCATAAATGGGGCTACCTCGGTTCTGGGTTCAATCGGATCGCTTATTGTGGCCATGAACTTCGGGTATTTTGCAGCGTTTGGCCTTGGTTCTTTTTTCTATGCCCTTACAGTTCCCCTTCTGCTTCATCTGGGTCGGTTGGGGGACGGTGCACGAAAGGAGGTAATGTCATGAGAAAGGTTCGTTATATCAGGCCCCGCCTGGTGGGGACCAGCAGCGTACATCCGTGCTGAGGGGGCGGGGGGGCTTGCCCCCCCGCTTTTTTATGCGATCTTTTATATCTGCATTTATCTCCTTGGTCCTCCTTTTCCTCTATGCTGTCCCCGGATACGCGGGGCGAAGCGGGATCGAGGGGGTCGTCCGGTATAATGGATCCGCCATGGCGGGAGCTTACCTGGAGGCTTTCAATGCCCCGCCGGAGAACGCCGCAAAGCCGGTTGCATCCACCACCAGCGGTGAGGAAGGCGCCTTCATCCTTTCGCTGCCTCCAGGTGCGTACTATCTTACCGCCAGGAAGAGGCCCAACGGCGGTGGGGCGGCGGGTATGCTCTATGGCGCCAGCGGGCCTGACCCCATTACGGTTGTATCAGGCGGAGCCATCTCCGTAACTATCGATATGGGCGACCGCGGCAAAACAGGCGGGCTGCTTCGGCAAGGGACCGATGTCACCGGGAAGGTCGTATATCTTGGTCGGCCCGAAGGCGGCGCCTATGTATATTTTTATCCCGGCACACTTGAAAGGGGACCGGACTACGTGTCCAGGGTAAGGACCGGCGAGAACGGTGTTTTTAGCGCGAAAGTACCTCCGGGGTATTATTCCATTAAGGTCCGCTTCGCTGAAGGCGGGGATGGGATGGGAACTGTCCGGAAGGAGGACAAGATCGGGGAGTATCCCGGAAATCCCCTTGAGGTTGGTTCCGAGGCCACGGGTCTGGGGACCATCGTGCTCAGGGACGTGGATCAAGCTGCGTGGGAAAAATATCACTGGGCGGCCGGCGAGGGCAGAATCATTATTCATGGCCTGGTCACTGATGAGGATGGGGGCCTTGTGGAAGGTGTCCATGCCTTCCTGTACAGTGATCGCAAAATGGTGGGAAAACCTGCCGCCATATCGGCGCCCACCGGCCCCGACGGTTTGTTTGAAATTGCCGCTCAGCGGCCTGGGTTATACTACCTCGGGGTCAGGAGCAGGTTCGGGGGTCCCGTGGAACCGGGGGAACTCATGGGAGCCTACGATGCATCCGGGATTAAACCTGTTGAACTTGGGGCTGGCCGACAGGTGAAAAGTTATGACATCGTTGTGAGGGAGGTCTGGTGAGAGCGTCCTTTACGTGGCTGCCCGTCGGGTGTTTTGCAGCGATTCTGATGCTCATGTTTGTGCCCCGGGACTGCCGCGCAGTGGACTCCGGAGTCTATGGCCGAGCCGCGTGGCGGGGAGTGCTGGTGCCCGGGGTTGTGGTCCGGGCCTACCGGGACGGAAAATCCGGCTATCTGACCGACGAGGTGGCCCACTCCGAACCAACGGCTACCGACGGCACCTACCGACTCCCCCTGGATCCGGGCCGATACACCTTCGTCGCCAGAGGGTATAAATCCGGAGGTGACGGACGTCCCTCATCCGGCGACTTCTACTGCTACTACAGCGGCAGCCCGGTGGTGGTGCCAAAGGAGGGCTGGGTCCCGGTAGGATTCAACCTCGTCAAATACACACCTGAGGTGAGGAAAAAGGCCGACAGGGCCTCCATCCAGGGGACGATCACCTTCAGGGGGGAACCTTTGGAAAAACTTTACCTCTACCTTTACAAGGATTCTTCCGGGGGGTTTCGGGGGCCGGGGATAGCCACACTCCCTGTTGGAAGCGGGGGCCGTTTCAGAGCATCCGTAACCCCGGGGGAATATTTCATTATCGCCAGGAAAAGGGCCAGAGGCGGGATGTACGGCCCCGTGGAGATCGGGGACTATTTCAACTACTACCCAGGCAACCCGGTGGAGGTGGGAGAAGGCGAATCGGTCGGCCTGTCCATCGAAACCGTCACGAGGATCAGCCAGCTTGAGGAAGGCGGGAGCGCCATTCCAACTGTGGAGGGACGGATATTGGACGGGGACGGCAGTCCCGTCGAGAATGTTCGAGTTTTTGCCTATCCGCCGGGGAAGGTACGCGGCCGGCCGATGTTCTTTTCTGATCCCAGCGGACCGGATGGACGGTTCGTCCTGCCCGTCCCCGAGGCTGGCGCCTACAGTCTTGCGGCGCGCCAGAGGTTCGGTGGCCCTGCAGCTTCCGGCGAGTACCATGGCCTGTATGAGGAAGGGGCGCCGGTTGAGGTCGGGATTTCCGGACCTGGTGAGGAGATTACCCTGAAGGTGGAAAAAGGGCCATGAACAGGGTTCTTGTCGCCATCTGGCTGGTTCTGATATGTGCGGTCCCGGCGGGGACGGCGCTTGCGGGGCCTATCCCAGGAAGGGTGGCGGGTGAGATCACACTTAATGGAGAAAATTCCCTGACCGGGGCAACGGTCGTGGCGAAGACCGGCACCCTTATTCTCGAGAAGGGCTGTCGTATTACGGCGATGGATGGATCGGGGCTTACCGTACAGGGCCGGCTTTACATACGGGGCACCGCCCATGAAAGGGTCGTGATAGGGCCGGATGGGACCGGCCGATGGAAAGGGATCACCTTTCTCGCCGGCAGCGAAGGGAGGTTAACAGGGCTGGATCTTTCCCGGGCGATAACGGGCATCAGTGTTATTGCGGCCGAGGTCGAAATATCCCATTCCACGGTGACGCAGTGCAAAAAAGGCATGTACCTGGTCAGGGAGGGCAGCACGGCGGTGGATGACGTCCGGTTTATCGGCAACGGCACGGGCATCGCGGTGGAGCTGAAATCCAGGGGAATTATCAACCGATCCCTGTTTGAAAAAAGCGATATCGGCGTGGCAATCGCCTCCGGTGGATTGCCGGCTATCACATCCAATCGGTTTGAGAAAAACAAAATCGGGGTTCAGGTCTCCCAGAGATATCCGGGAGGCATACAGGGTAATATCTTCAGGGGAAACGGGACCGGCGTGCGGCTCTATCAGAACGGGCCCGATACCGTGGTGGAGAGAAACCTTTTTGAGGACAATTCTGACGCCGCAATCCTGGCTGTTTCCTTCTCATCCCCCAGGATCATCAACAACATGATGAGCGGCGGCCGCTTTGGAGTTTTCGCAAATCAGTTCTCCTCGCCCATCATAAAGAACAACGTTCTGAAGGGGATGAAGGAGGCCATTCATCTCAACAAGAAGAATGTTTCGGAAATTCGGGATAATGTCATCTCCCGGTCGGATGTAGGGATCTTTCTGGATTTTTCGTCCTATCCGCTTCTTCGGAACAACTTTCTGGACCGCAATCGGATCCACATCAAGCTCGGCAGGTTTCAGTCGTCAAACTGGGAATCGAGCGCGGGGTCCAGAGAGTACGTAATGCGAACCGCGGCGAAGCTCGGAAGCCGAAATCCAAAACTTGCGGAGGTTCCCGTGAAGTTTCCGGATGGCGTGGACGCTACGGGTAACAGCTGGAGCTCAGCTACCCTGGACGAAATGAAGGCCAAGGGACCCAATGCCGATATCTCGACGTTGTATGACGGTTACGATCTGCCCGAAGTTACATATGAGGGGTTCGGGGAGCAGAAATACAGGATAGACAAGATTTTCTACGACCCATGGCTTGGGGGCGCAGGTGCGGGAACGGGGCTCTCAGGCTGGAAGGGGAAAAAGGGGGAGCTCAATGTCCCCTGACAAGGACGTCTTCCGGAGGACTTTTTTCCTCTGTTGGCTGTTGATCTGTCTGTTTGCGTCGCCGGCAGGGGCGCTGGCCGTTGAGGGACGGCTCCTAAGCGACGGCGCTCCCGTATCGGGGGGGATCGTCTCGGCGTATTCCAACGCCGGATTGCAGGGGGCGCCGGTGGGCGTCTCTGTGCCCAGTGATACTGACGGCCGCTACACCATGGACCTGCCCCGGGGCCGGTACTTCCTGTCTGCCGAGTGGGGAAACCTCTGGTCCTACTGTGGCCGGAATCCCGTTGTCGTCGCAGGGCAGCCGAAGCAGTGGATAGGGTTTGAACTCCTCCAGTGGGAACGCCCCGTATACGGTAAACTTCCGGAAGAGGGCCTTGATGGTCTGCTTAAGGGGGTGGTGACGTGGAAGGGCAAACCGGCCGGAGGTGTTTCCATCTCCCTTTACCTCGATGATGAGGACAACTTCAGGGGGATGCCCTTCATCCGGTCCGTCCCCACGGGACCGGATGGCACTTTCGCCATCGATCTTGTGCCGGAATCCCGTTACTATCTTGTGGCCCGCCGCCGGGCTTCCGGAAGGACCGCAGGGCCCATGGCCAGAGGCGATCTGTTTGCGTACTATCGCTACAACCCCGTGGAAGTACGGGGGGGTGAGTCGGTTGCCATCCACATTCCCCTTACGGAAAAAAAACGTGACAGAGATATTCACGCCATAGGCATTGAAGGGCATGAACCGGGTTTTTCCGGGCTGATTACGGATATAACCGGTCATCCTGTCCCCGGGCTTCACGTGTTCGCGTACCTTGACCCGGGAATGGAACACCACAGGCCTGATGCCATATCATCCCTGACCGACAGGGATGGGAGGTATAAAATCTTCCTTCCCCGGTCCGGTATCTATTATGTGGGAGCCAGGGCGGGATTCGGGGACTCACCGAAACCGGGGGAATATTTCGGGTTCTACGAGGGAACCGCCGATCATTCCGTTACGCTCGATGCGGGTGAGTTCGTGGATGGACTGAATATTTCCGTTCGGAAGGTCCTCGCACCGTGATGCCAGGGACGATGAGGCTGCTCTTTCCTCTGCTCAGTATGGCACTTGCTGTCGTTGAGTGTGGCGTCCCGCCCGTCTTCGGGGCCGTTTTGCTCCCGGCGGAAAAGATCATAGAGGATACAGTGCGTTGGTCCGGCGATGTGGTGGTGGACGGCGTGGTCCTCGTTCGCGATTCAGGCCGGCTGGAAATTGATCCAGGGACCACCATAAGGTTTATCCGTCGTGACGATGACGGTGACGGCATCGGCGACGGGGAGATACGGGTGGAAGGCGTAATCCGGGTAAACGGGACAGTGAAGAGGCCGGTTATCTTCACGTCCGCCTCCAGGAACCCCGCGCCGGCCGACTGGAAATACCTCATGATCAGCCATGCTCACAGCGCCGAGGTCTCAAACGCGATTTTCGAATATGCCTTCAGCGGGGTCCAGATCCACTACACCCGGGGAACCTTCAGGGGGATCGTTTCCCGTCACAACATCGACGGGTTCAGGTTCTCCACCGCGCCGGTCGTCCTCGAGAATTCCTATCTCGTTTCCAACGACAACGGGATACGGTTCGAAGAACGGGGTGCGGGGGCGAAGATCGTCGGAAATGTTATCTCGGGCAACCGGGTTGGTGTGTTCGCCGTGATCAAGTGCCGGGGTCTGACGGAGTTCAGGAACAATGTCCTTGAGGGCAACTCGGGCTACAACGTAAAGCTGGGTGAGATGCAGACCGGGGATATCCCCATGTCCGGCAACTGGTGGGGGTCGGTAAATCGAAGCGACATCGTTTCCTCGATCTTCGACGGGAGGGTGGAACCGGCAATGGGAAAGGTCGTTTTCGAACCCTATCTCCGAAAAAAACCGTCCGTTTTGGAAAGGTGGTCTGAAAGATGATGCAAAAAAATGGCGTTCTTGGCGCGTTGCCGGCCATCCTCCTTGTTGCCGCCCTCGCAGCCCCATCAGCGGTCAATGCCTGTGTGGGACGCAAGCTGGTATTAGGAGCGCTGGAAGACGCAAGGCAGGGCATGGTCAGCCGGATCATCTCGATCCTCATCCACGAGAGGACCGGAACCACAGTTGAGGTGAAGTTCTACGCGGCCAAAGAGGAACTGATGGAGGATGTCCTCAAGGACAAGGTGGATCTTTACGTGGACTATGTCGAACCTGCTCTTAAGAGATTGAATGACGATGCGGGTTCACTCACCGGGTCAGAGCGGTTCCGTCAGGTGAAAAGGAGGTACGACGAGGAGATGAACCTTGTATGGCTGAAGCCCCTTGGGTTTGAGGGGCGGACCGACAAGGGAGAATCCATGGGCCTTGCCGCGGTGGTCGTCAGGAAAGGCACGCTGAAAAAATTTCCCGCGCTTCCCCGACTTCTCGAGAAGATCGGCACACGGGTTATCCTGGATGATCACCTCCTCGACAGCCTGGTGGCCAAGGGACAGTCCGTAAAGCCGGCCAGGGTGGCCAGGGAGTTTCTCAAGGAGAAGAAGCTTATATGAGCCATGGCAGGGGGAGGCTGGACCGAAGGGAGTTCATGCTGGGGACCCTCGCTGCGCTGGCGCTCCCCGGCCTTGTCATCCCTTCCGCCGCCGGGGCTGCGGGAGAGGGCGTCTCCGCCGGCAAATCGGTCCTGGCTGTGGCCGAGGATGTCGATCCGTTCCAGGCCACAGTGCGGGCGGTGGATCTTCTCGGAGGCATGGGCGCCTTCGTTCCGTCCGGTTCAAAAGTTCTGGTCAAACCCAATATCGGGTGGGACCGCCGGGTTGAACAGGCGGCCAACACCCATCCCGAGGTCGTTCGCGCGGTAGTAAAAATGTGTCTGGAATCGGGAGCTGACGATGTGGTGATCCTGGATCGAACCTGCAACGATGCCAGGCGTTCCTACGTGACGAGTGGCATCAGGGGGATGGTGGATGGCCTGGCGTCCAAGCGGGTCCATCTGGATTATGTACGTGACAATCGTTTCACCATGGTGAAGATCCCCCGTGGAGAGGCGGTAAAACAGTGGCCCATCTACTCCTATGCCCTTGAGGCCGATGTTATCATCAATGTTCCTGTTGCCAAACATCACAGCATCAGCGGACTGACCCTTTCCATGAAAAATCTCATGGGGCTTCTGGGGGGGAACCGCGGGACAATTCACTCAAACATCGGCCAGAAGCTGGCCGATCTGTCCACCGTTATCAGGCCCGCTCTCAACATCCTGGATGCCAGCCGCATCCTTCTGCGCAACGGCCCCTCGGGGGGGCGTCTGGAAGATGTCAAGATCCTCAACCGGGTGGCCGCCGCCGCCGATCCGGTGGCCCTTGACGCTTACGGCGCAACCCTCTTTGGAATCGCGCCTGACCGGATTCCCTCCATCGTTGCAGGCTACAGCATGGGGCTTGGGGAGATAGACCTCTCCCGGGTGAAGATGGCTGGAACGTGAGATGAGGCGAACCCGCATCCTTTCCCAGTGGGTCTTCGGCCTGTTCTTCGTCTACCTGTTCATGAACACCCGCTACCTCGGGGCCGATGTGATTTCCTACCCTGTAAACGCCTTTTTTCGCCTGGATCCACTGGCGGGGATCGGCTCTATCATTGCCGGACGAAAGGCTATCTGGTTTTTCTGGCCGCTTCTTATCCTTCTGCCCGCAGTCGCTCTTTTTGGACGGTTTTTCTGCGGCTGGATCTGCCCGATGGGGTCCATGCTCGACCTCTTCGGCCGGCGCAGCCGGAACATGTCGCCGGCTCCCGAGGGGAGGTACTACCGTCTAAAGGAGCTTGTCCTTATCTTTCTGCTGGGGACCTCCCTGTTTTCCCTGAACTTGACAGGCATTCTGGATCCCATTTCTCTCCTCATCCGAAGCCTCGCCATGGGTGTTGTGCCCCCCCTCGAACGGTTTATCTCATCGGTCTTCGATGCCGCCTACCATGTGGGGGGGCCGACCAGATCGGTTACAGAACCGTTATACGGTTGGCTCACCGACCACGTCCTTTCCTTTCACCTCCCTGCGTTCCGGTACACGGCCCTTTTTCTCGGGCTCATTGGGGTAATCATTGCTCTGGAACTGTTGGAGAGGAGATTCTGGTGCAGAAACCTGTGCCCCCTGGGTGCGCTCCTCAGCTGGTTTTCCTGGATTGCTCCACTGGGGCTGAAGGCCGGTGAAGGGTGTAATGCCTGCGGGAAATGTGCCCCTGCGTGCCGCATGGGCGCCATAGAGGGTGCGGAAAAGGTGGTTATCCGGGCAAGGGACTGCACCCTCTGCTATGATTGCGTGGATGCCTGCCCGGATGGGTTCATCACCCATCCCTCCGGCAACACAGGTGTTGGGGATAATCTGCCCCTCGTTTCCCTCTCCAGAAGGCAGTTTCTCGTGGGGGCGGGAATAGGGGCCGTGTTCCCTCTGACGGTTGGTTCAACCTCCAGGTCCGGCAACCTGCCTCCATATCTTATCCGGCCGCCCGGCGCTGTGCCCGAGGCCGACTTTCGGGCGCTGTGCATGCGATGCGGTGAATGCATGCGCGTCTGCCTGACAAACGGGCTCCAGCCGACCCTGTTTGAATCCGGGCTCGAGGGGATGTGGACCCCTCGCCTGGTTTCGAGGGCGGGCTACTGCGAATATTCATGCACCCTGTGCGGCCAGGTCTGTCCCACGGGGGCTATCGCACCCCTGGACCAGGTTGTTAAGAGGAAGGTGAGAATTGGCACGGCCGTTATCAACCGCAACACCTGCATTCCATTTATAAAGCCGGAGGAGTGCCTCGTCTGTGAGGAACACTGTCCAACACCCCGAAAGGCAATCGTATTCGATAACGCTTCCGTCCACGGTCTGAATGGACCTGTGGTAGTCAAACAGCCCAGGATTATCGAGGATCTGTGCATCGGGTGCGGGATATGCGAGACCAAGTGCCCCCTGGACGGGGAATCGGCCATCCGTGTCATAAACCGCGGTGAGGACAGGGCGGCCGCAACCTGAAACCGGCTCTCTGTAACAAAACCCACAGCTGACGGTATACTGTTACAAGGGCTATTTTTTTTGCCCAATTGATGACAAAATACTGTCAAGGAACACGGGGTGACGGATATCTGGCATGAGGGTGGTTCTGGAATGAAAATGTTCGTTAAGCGCCTCGCTTCCCTGAGGCTGACCCTGGCCGTCATGCTCCTCTTCGCTGCCGCTGCCGCTGCGGGCACATTCATGGATATTTACCACTCCTGGTGGTTCAGGGGCCTTCTCCTTCTGCTTTCCGTCAACATGCTTTCCTGCATGGTCACCCGTCTTCCCGCCATTTTCTCATCCCTGAAAGGGGATGCGGCATTGCGCAGGCGTCCGCTTCTGCGTATCCCCGGAGGCCGGGACCGGGAGCAAAGCCTTGTATCTGATCTTACGGCCGCCGGCTACCGCCGGAGAGGGGGGACCGACGGTAAGGTTTTTTCCAGGGGAGCGGCCGGATACGTATTCACTATTGCCGGACATCTGAGCCTTCTCGTCATAATGGCCTCTGCCATGATCGGGTCCTATATGGGTTTTATCGGGACGCAGAGGGTTCCCGTGGGTGATTTTACCGATACCTATTTCAACTGGAAAATCATGGCTGATGCCCCGCTTCCGTTTCGCCTGAGCGTCATCGATTTCAAAAAAGTTCCCAATCCGGTCGCCCTGAAAATCGGTGTCAGGGAGACAAAAACCGGCAGGAAGGGCAAGGTTATCACTACCCATGTAAGTGGCGATCTGAAAGTTCCCGGCCTTGATGGCCGGGTGCGGATCCTCTCTTTCGATGTGGAAAAAAAGATACTGAAGGCCATGTGGGTAAAGGGCAATGGGGATCGGATTCCCGTGAGGGGGGGCGAAGAAGTGGGGGACTCCGGCCTGGCTCTGGTTCCGGTGGCTTTCGCCGCGTTTCCCGAAAAACAGGCGAGCGCCCAAACAGCTATCTCGCGGGATGGTTCCGTCCTTGTCACGGCCGATATCGAGGTGAACCACCCCTTAAGGTTCGAAGGATTATCCTTTTACATGACGGATTACGGGACGGACCCCTTCGGGCATCCGTACGTGGGCTACCAGATCGTAAAAGATCCGGCGCGGATCGGGGTCTGGGCAGGGTGCGTATTTTTCCTGTTTTTCATGACCGCTTCCCTCTTCGTCAAACATCGCTGTGTGGTGCTTGTCGGGGATGGGGAGTTTACAGCGGTCCATCTTTCATCCAGGGGCGATCGGGAGAGAGCGGTGGACGAGCTGAAGGCGGCGCTCAGCCGTTTTATCCACCTGGATGATGCAGAGGGGTTTTCGGGTCATGATTAAGCTTAACTGGCCCAACCGGATACTCCTCTACTCAATGATTATCATCGCAGTGTCCGTCCTTCTGACCGCCGCCATCACCGTGCGGACAGCTTCCCGCCTGTGGGAAAAGGAGTTCAGGGAGAGGAATACCGCCTACGCAATGTACACGTCACTCGATGTTCTGCGAACCTTCGGGGGGACGTTCAACGGGTCCGTTACTCCCCAGATAGCCGAGGCCATCGACCTCCTGACGGTCCATAACGAGGATCTCCTCGGGGTCATGATCCTGACTGAAAGCGGCAGGGCTCTTTTCTCCACCCTTCCCAGGGACCTGGCGCTCGGTCTGGAGGATTTCTGGAGGAACGGCATTGGGGCTGCGGTGGCCGGGGTGGTCCGGTCAAAAAAACACCTGAGAAACGAGGTAGTCTATCGAGGACGGAAGTTCCTCGATGTCCTCGCCCCGGTCAATACCCGCGGGGGGAACAGGCCCATAGCGGTTCGCTACGTTTACGGGTACAGCTCCCTTGAGGCAAAAAAGGCCAACCTGATCAAGGGGGTGCTCGTAGGAGCGTTTTTGCTCATGGCGCTCGGGGCATTGCTCTCCGTCGTTTTTTCGCGTTCGCTTACCAGCCCCCTGAAGGTCCTTTCGCAGGGAGCGGCGAAAATCGCCGGAGGAGACAGGGACTACCGGATCGACCTTCCCCGGGGCGACGAGATGGGCAACCTGGCGGATCAGTTCAACAGGATGGTCGACTCCCTGGGGGAACAGCAGGAGGATCTCGAGAGGGCCAACGTCGAGCTTCAGAACACCAACCTGCGGATGAGGGACCTTCAGACCCAGCTTGTACGGTCTGAAAGGCTCGCGGCCTTAGGTCAGCTTTCCGCCGGTGTTTCTCACGAACTGGATAATCCCATCGGTGTCATACTCGGATATGCGGAGCTGATCAAAGAGGAATCAGAGGCGGAAAATCAGCACGGTGAGTATGCGGGGGTAATCCTTGATGAGGCCAAACGGTGCAAACGTATCATCGCCGGCCTCCTCGATTTCTCGCGTCCCCGCCTTGGAGAAAAGGGGACCGTGGATCTTAAAGGGCTGATATCCGGCCTGACATCCCAGTTGTCCGAGCAACGGCCCTTCAGGAGAATCAGTTGGCGGCTTACCCTGGGTGACGGGGATTCCCTGGTCCACGCTGATCCGGACGCACTGCGCCAGGTCATCGTCAACCTGTGCCTGAATTCGTCCCAGGCAATGGAGGGGGAAGGAGAGATCGCCATCGGTATGTCCCCTGCGCGGGACAAGGATAAAGACGGACACATGGTCCGGCTTGCCGACGTGGGGCCGGGGATTGAGGATGCGAGTCTCGAAAGGATTTTCGATCCGTTCTATACCACGAAGAAAAGAGGGGAAGGAACCGGCCTTGGTCTGTCCATCTGCAGGAAGCTCATCGAGGACGCCGGCGGCTGGATACGGGCAGTAAAGGGAAGAGGCGGCGTCTTCGAACTGTGGCTTCCATCGGTAGGGCAAGTGAGGGACAGAGAAAATACCATCCCGGAGGAGGGATAAATGAGCAGGAAAATCCTTATAGTGGACGACGAACCTGGCATGAGGGGCCTTCTTTCGAGGGTGATGGAGAAAGTGGGGCACTATGCCATGGCCATTTCGGGCGGAGAGGAGGCCATCCACCTCATCGAGGGCGAGGAATGGCATCTCGTTATCGCTGATATTGACATGCCTGGAATGGATGGTATCGAGCTTTTAAAAAGGATACGCAGCATGGACCGTGTCCTGCCGGTTATCATGATAACGGCCTACGCCACGGTGGAGTCCGCCGTGGAAGCCATGAAGCTGGGGGCTTTCGATTATATCACCAAGCCGTTTCAGATGGATGAGTTGAAGATAGTGGTGGCAAAGGTCTTCGAGCATGAACGGCTCGTGAGCGAGAGGAATATGCTTCTGGATGAGATCCACGGGCGATACGATCTGAAGGGCATCATCGGTGTGTCGGAAAAGATGCGCGAGGTCATGGACCTGGCTCTGAGCGTGGCGCCTTCCATGGCAAGCGTTCTCATTGAGGGGGAAAGCGGGACGGGGAAAGAACTCGTTGCCATGGCCATCCACAGAAACAGCGGCCGTAAGGATCGCCCCTTCGTGGTGGTCAATTGCGGCGCCCTGGCCGACGGCGTCCTCGAGAGCGAACTGTTCGGCCACGAAAGGGGTGCTTTCTCCGGCGCCGTGGCGACAAGAAAGGGCAGATTTGAGCTTGCTGATGGCGGCACCCTGTTTATCGACGAGATCGGAGAGCTGAACCCTCCGGCTCAGGTCAAGCTGCTGCGGTTCCTCCAGTCCCATGAATTCGAGCGGGTCGGGGGGGCGCGGCTCCTTCGAAGCGATGCCAGGATAGTTGCGGCCACCAACAGAAACCTGAGGGAAATGGTGACGGAGGGGGGATTCAGAGAGGATCTTTTCTACCGTCTCAACGTAGTGCACATCAGGGTTCCTGCTCTCCGGGAACGACAGGAGGACGTGGAGTTACTGGCAGAGCACTTTCTCGGGAAGTACTGCTCCGAAATGAACAAGAGGCTTTCCGGGATTGCCCCGGAGGTTATCGTGGCCCTGAAGGCCTATGACTGGAAAGGCAACGTCAGGGAGCTGGAAAACGTCATGGAAAGGGCCGTGGTCCTTTGCAGGGGTGACGCCGTTACCCTGCGGGATCTTCCGGAGGAACTGAGGGGAGGGGAAAATATTGAAGGCCTGCCCGGCGGCGGAAGGACCTTAACGCAGATAGTCGAAGCCATTGAAAGACAGATCCTTGTCAGAACTCTGGAGAAAAACGGCGGTAGCCAGACCCGTACGGCCCGTGAACTCGGCATCAAGAGGACCACCCTGCGCTACAAGATGGCCAAGTACCGCATGGTGTGAGTTGGACCCCGACCCTGGTTCTTGGCGTACTCTGGACACTGGACTCTGGACTGTCCTGTTGGTACGAACCTTGCTGTCAATCGTAGATAATAAAGTGTCGAAGTCTGGGGGTATGGGAGTATGGGTGAGAGGGAGCATGGGTGCAGGAGTGCAGGAGTGCATGGGCGAGGGGGAAAAACAGGCTATAGGCTGAAGGCTGTAAGCTGTAGGGAAGACAGCATGGAGGTATCGAGGTTTTCTAGACCCTGGTTCTTGGCTTACTCTGGACTCTGGACTGTATCTTAAAAGCGGGTGACTGATTTGAGGACACATTTTTACCTTCTTATGCTGATCGGCCTGGCGCTGCTGAGTTCGTCATGTTCCAGCCCTTTTGAGACGGGTGTGCTGGTCGCAATGCCGGTAAATGGGGAGCCTACGGCATCCGACTGGTCGAGGGCTGTGCCTCTTGATTTTACTGCCTGGATGGGAAATGTCCACGAGCCGTCGGAGATCGTCGCGCTGGACAGTGAGACCAGCCATCGGTCTACCGCCCAGTGCCATCACGGGCCTTCTTCGTCCGAGCCGGTTCGGGTCCGTCTTCAGGCCCTTTACTCGCCGTCGGAGATCTTCATCCTGGCCCAGTGGGGGGACCCTACCAGGGACGAAGATCTGGGCAGCTGGGAATTGGGGGATGCCGGCTGGGCCGTAAACCCGGGCGCGGATGACGGGATCGCCTTTTTGTGGGGGCAGCCGGGAGATTCCGAATTCCGGTGTCAGAACACATGCCACATGGTGGACGTGGACGTTTACGACGGTGGGACACGGATCCGAATGGAGATGAAGAATCCCGGCAAAGGAATCCTCGACCTGTGGAGGTGGAGGGCCGGGGTGACGGCCCCGTTCGGGGCCGTCGATGACATGGTTATCGACCATGACGGGAAGCGGGGCGACGGAGGCCAGGTTATTCCCGTTCTGAACGCAGCCGAGGGGGAAGCCGGGCCCGCGAAGGGGGTGGATTGGTCGTCCGGCGTTCCCACGGCCCCCTACTTTTTGTTGACGGCCCCCACCGGCAAGGAGGCTGACGTCGGCGCCGTATCGGACTGGAACAATGGAAAATGGCACGTCCTCTTCCGAAGAAGCCTGGCCACGGGTGATTCCGGCGACCGTGTTTTTACCCCGGGTGTGAGGATCCCCTTCAGTCTCAGTATCTTCGACAATACCTGGAGGGAACACCACGTTGCC
This sequence comes from bacterium BMS3Abin14, assembly GCA_002897695.1. NCBI lineage: Bacteria > bacterium BMS3Abin14. The sequence goes on along the minus strand of BDTG01000033.1, from coordinate 80,990 downwards.
CGTGAAGCGCTTGCCCTGGAGCTGAAAAAAGGGTTCAGAATCGCTGGAGTATCCGGGAGGGATATATATGAACCGCTGGATTTCTAGACAGCCCAGACCTGTTATTCCCCTGGTGGCCATGCCGGTCATGATGGCGGTCATCCTGATCCTCATCTCCGGTTGTTCCAAAACGGATAAGGCCGGCCCGTCCACCGTTTCGGGGACTGTCACGGTTCCCCTGAGCGAAGCGCGTCTCTACATCTATGGCGAGGGTGAGGATATTTTTGCGCCGGCCAGGGTTATCTCGGAGCCCACGGGACCGGACGGCGCGTTCTCCCTGGCGCTTCCCCCGGGGCGGTATGTCGGTGTTGTGAGAAAACGGAAATCGGGTGAGAGCGCCGGCCCCGTGAAGATCGGTGATTACAAAAGCCAACCTGTTTCCTTCGAGGTGAGGTCCGGGACCCCGCTGATCCTGAATTTTTCCGCTGTCGTAAAGGTGGCCAACGAAAAAGCCTTTCCTTCCCTGCAGGTCAGGGGGAATACCGGGGTCGAGGGCACGGTTTACGATGCCGACGGTAAACCCGCTGCAGGTATTCGGGTGCATGTCTATGATCATATCCAGATGTCCGAGCGCCCCAAGTACGTGAGCGAGAAGACAGGCCCGGATGGCCGTTATCTTGTGAAGGTCAGGCATGGCGGCACCTACTATCTTGCGGCACGGGACCGGTTCGGGGGGCCGCCACAGCTTGGCGATCTTTATGGAAGGTACGATGAGGGAACCGTCGACCCGTCCGGGGTAGTGGTTCGCAAGCGGGAGATCAGCCGGGGGATCGATATCATCGTTCACAAGGTGTGGTGATGAGAAACCTGATTCTGGCCCTCATCGCCGCTATCATGGTGGCCTGTTCCACCGCGCACGAGAGCATTGATACCCTGGCCCTTAACGCGGCCCATGGGGACGGCGGCGCTGCCGACAGGCTGGTCCTGGCCATGGGAGACCGCGACAGGGAAAGGTCCCTGGATGCGTACAGATCGGTGGTGTCCATGGGTGATCCAATGATCCCCTTTCTTTACGGGGGATTGGGGTCGGATGACCAGGACCTTTTCGAGGCCTGCGCGGCGGCCCTGGGCAGCATCGGTTCCACGGACAGCCTCCCGGAGCTGAAGGCGGCGCTGGACCGGAAGGGTATGAGGCGATATGCGGTTGCCTGGGCCCTCGGAGAGATCGGCGACCTCTCCGTCGTCCCCCTGCTGCTCCGGTCTCTGGCCACCGACGATGTGGTCCTGAGGAAGACCGCTGTCCGGGCCCTGGTGCGGCTCGGCCCATCTGTCGGCCCCCGGGTGCTCAGGGTGCTGCTTGAGAGGTCGGACGATGTGAAGGCACGCAGGGCGGCCATACGCGTTCTGGGCGAGATAAGGGAGAGTGCAGCCGTTCCGCTGTTGACGGAGGTGGAGGGCGTCAACCTGGATGCCGCGGTCTGGGCGCTGGGACGCATCGGGGATCCAAGGGCGCTTCAGCCCCTTCTGGAGGACCTTTCCGACGACACGTGGTCGGTGCGCCGTCAGGCCGCTCAGGCGTTGGGAAACCTGGAGGATGCAGGCGCAGTGCCCGCCCTGCGCCTGACTCTCGATGATCCCGAACCGGTGGTGAGGGAGTGGGCAGCAAGGTCGTTGGAGACCCTTACGGGAAAGCAGGTCCTCTACCGGAATGAGGATGGCCGAATGGTTCAACCTTACAACCTGTATCATTGATTATTTTGCCTTAAACACTGGATTTCTTACGACCCTGGAAAGAAAAAGGAAGATGATGCCGGGTATATCCCCTCGTTTTTTTAAAAGCATTGCGTTCTGGACGGTCCTCAGAAGTGCCTCCATGGCGGCCTTTGCGGGGGTGGTTGTGATCTCCTGGGGACGTTGGGGGATCGAGGGTGTCGATGTTCCGGACCCGCTGATGTATACAAACCTCGGCAACCTCCTCTTCTGGGCCGTCTGGCTTATGGGACTAGTGGTCCTGACACCCTTTTTCGGGAGGCTGTGGTGCGGTGTCTGCCCCCTTGGAGCGCTGAACGAAATTGTATCTAGATGGGGTCTTTCCCGGCCCTTTCCAAGATCCCTGAGAAATGACTATCCCAAGGCAGTTCTGATGCTGGCCACCCTTCTGCTCATGGGGCTTTACCGTTTACATCATTACCCGGGCGCCACGGCTCTCTACCTGGCCGCGTGGGGTATCCTCGCCCTGCTCCTCGGCCTGGTGTTCTCCGGCAGGTCCCTTTGCTCCTACGTGTGTCCGATCGGGGGGATGCTCGGTCTCTATTCCAGGGTGGCGCCCGTGGAGGTGACCGTCCGGGACCGGGACGTCTGCGAGGACTGTGAGAGCCGGGACTGCATAAGAGGGAGTGACCGGTGGATAAGATTGGCCCTGGGCAGGGTTCGCTCGGTTTTCCGCCTGCGTCATCACCCCTGTCCGGTTAACCTTTCAGTATGGGACATGAAGGGCACGGGGCGGTGCCTGGGATGTTTTAACTGCCTGCGCGCCTGTCCTCACGATAACGTTCAGCTTTCCTGGCGGACTCCCCTCACGGCGTTGTGGACGGAAAGGTACCCCCGTTATTCGGAAATCGCCCTGACAGCGGTGCTCCTGGGATTTCTGCTCTTAAGCTACAGCCGCTTCTGGCCGGCGCTGGGGTCCGTCCTGGCCATTCCGGTGAGCGTTCTCGCACCGGTGGTCGGCACAGGCGCCGGCCGTGTCCTTTACCTGGTCTGGGTGGGGCTCCTGCTCCCCGGGTTGCTTATCTTTGCGCCTTCCATCCTTGTTCATGCGGCCCGGGCCGTCTCTGCCGGAGGGGCGGCAATGGGAACCGCACCGGATTCGGATAGATCGTTCCCCACAGTAAGGTTCTGGCTTGCGCCGCGTACTCCGGGGGTTCCATCGAAAGACCAGGAAGGTGATGAGGCCGTGGTGGAGAGGACCGACACCCTGGGGGGGCTTACGGCCGCCTGCCTTCCGATGCTGCTCCCGATTATTCTGGGCGGACACCTGGTGTTGGCGCTGGTCAAGCTCAACGCAAAACTGGGCTACCTGCCTCTGGGGATGGCCGATCCGGTGGGGATTCGGTCATACCTCGCCGTCGAGGAGTTGGAGCTGTTATCCAGGCCGCATCTTATCCTCTCCATCCCAGTTTTGAGATGGATTACCGGGGGGATCATGGCGGCGGGGATTATCCTCTCCCTGGCGGCGGCGTCCAGGATAAGCGGAAGAGAGGATATCCCCTTCCTTCCCTATGTGGCGCAGATAGGCCTTGTGGGGTTATGCCTCGCCGGAGGGCTGTATAAATGGTTGTTTTAAGGCTCCTCCTGAGTCTGTGCCTGCTGCTGGGCTGGTCTTTCCCCGCATCCGCCCACATGGGCAGGACCATCACCTTCCTGTGCCCAACAGGAACCCTCAACGAGGTTGCCGCAAACATGACCGCCGCCTACATGGGAGAGCAGATGGCCCGAAACGTGAAAGTTGTCGCTCACGATGGGACCATCCGGTGTCTTGACGGGATACGGGACCACGAGGCGCCCATGGCCCTTGTCCCCGAGGATCGATGGCCGGGGGACGATGAGGCCCTGGTCCGGGTGGGTGATTCCCTGCAGGTGGCCGGGACGGTTTTTGTCCTCGTTATGGGAAGGGAGGCTGCCGGCCGGCTCCAGTTCAGCCTGGTCCCCCAATATCTGTTGCGGCTTGAGAATGTATTATCCGGGATGGACATTTCCACTGGCCTGGAAAAGGCCGGGAATGGAGAGGGGGCCAGGAAGATCGCTCTGGACCTGCTCAGGGAGGCGGATCTGTTATGAATATATGGAAAGGCGGGACATTCCGCTCACTGACCGCTTTGGGGGTGATCTGCTTCCTCCTGTTTATTCCCTCATGCCGTAAAAAAGGCGGGGGGGACGACACCATCAAGACCGGGACGGCGGGACCTACCTATCGCATCGGCTACATGATATGCGACGGCCTCGAGGAGGCGAGAAGACGCTTCGAACCGCTGACGGAGTACCTTTCCAGGGCCACGGGGATAAAATTTACCTCCGTATACCTGAACACGTTCGACGTTCCGGAGGCTTTCGAGAAGGGAGAGCTGGATATCACGCACACCAACTCCCTCCTGTACGTGATAATGGCCGAGAAGGGTCTGATCCCCCTGGCCGGAGAGCGGCGAGGCAGCATGGGTTTTCGTTCTGCCGGGGGCATCGCCGTGAAATCAGACAGCCCCATCAAAACGCTCGCGGATCTTAAGGGCAAAAGGATGGTGTTCGGCCCCATGCTCGCGCCCACCGGGTACATGTCCCAGTATGACATGCTGCTGAAAGCGGGGATCGATCCGGAGCTGGATCTTGACTATTACGCCATCCCCTGGGGGGCCTACAAACATGAGAAGGTTATCTACGGGGTCTGGATGGGAGCCTACGATGCCGCAGCCGTTCCGATGCTGGACCTGGAGACAATGATAAGTGAGAACAAAATCGGCAAGGGGGATCTGAGGGTGATAGCTCAAAGCGATCCGATCCCCTACTGCGTTTTCGGGGTTGCCCCCAGGGTTCCCGGCAAGGTGGCAGCGGCAGTGAGGACGGCCCTTTTCAACCTCACCCGGGAGGCGACGGTACCCATTGACGGGGAGGTACTTTCAGTGCTGCGCGCGGCGAAGGTGGACGGTTTTGTGCCCATTGAGGATGCCGATTTCAACCGGGTCCGGGAGATGGCGAGGAAGGCGAACATGCCGCCGTATCAGAAATACTGAACGTCCCCGGCGGGATCGCTTCGCATAGGGTCTGCTCGCGATGACTTCGCGGCACGTTGAACCCATTTTTTCTCTGGCCTCTGGACTCTGGACTCCGAACTCCGGACGGTCCCTTTGGAACGTGGAACCTGAAACATGAAACCTGGAACCGACTTTTACAGATGGTCCGGCAGAATAGCCGAGGCGGGGATGGTTATCATCGCCGTTGCCCTGGTGTTTCTCGCCGTCACGGGACCCGCTGGTGATACGGGCGGGATGGCGGAGATCGCCCGCTCGTTGGCCCGGCCCGTCCCGCCCGGGCAGGCCCGGGCGTTTGCCCGGGGCATTAAGGAGGCGAGACTTCTCGTGGACGGCAATGGCGACCCTGCCGCAGCCCTTGCGGAACTGAAGAAACTGTACCCGGGACGCCACGAGGTCTGGGCCCTGTCGGCACGATCCCATGAAAACACCGGCGATAATCGGGATGCACTCATGGATTACGCGAGGGCCGTCCGCCTGAAGGGCGACTACCTGGATGCGGGCTCGCCTCTTTACCTCGGTGGACGGATAAGGAGCCTGGTCCGGCGGATATTCCCGGCCCTGTTAAAGAAGAAAAAGCGGGAGGAGCTCGCCGGGAACGAAAAAGAATTGCTCAAGGTAGTCTATTTTCTCCGGCGGCGCATTGCGGGAGGGTGTGAATGAGGTGGTTCAAGGTAGATTCCCTGACCATCATCCTGAGCGGACTCGCTCTGGGGGTTCTGGGAGCTGCCCTCGCCTTCTGGGGCAACCCGGCCAACTCCGGAATTTGCATCTCCTGTTTCATGGAAAATCTGGCCGGAGCCCTTCATCTTCACGATAACGCCCGCATGGCCTATGTCAGGCCGGAACTGGTGGGATTCGTCGGCGGGTCTTTTATGATGGCACTTGCCGGCAGGGAGTTTCATTCCCGATCGGGAAACACCCCCCTTCTCGGCTTTGTCATGGGGATATTCCTCATTGTCGGTTCCTCCGTCTTCATGGGCTGTCCCATCAAGATGATGCTGCGCCTCGGCGCGGGGGACCTGACGGCTGTGGCAGGTTTTGCCGGCCTGGCGGCGGGGGTCTGGGCGGGGGTGTTTTTCCTGCGGGCGGGTCTTGATCTTGGAGGCGCGTCACCCTCACGTGTGCCCTTCCAGGGGCTTCTTCTTCCCGGGCTTTTCGTCATCGTGCTGGCCGTCCCTTTCGTTTTTCCGGGTTCCCTGGCATCGAGTGTGACCGGGCCCGGCGCACAACATGCCCCACTGGCGGTGTCCCTGGGGGCCGGGGCCCTCATCGGGGTTCTGGCACAACGATCACGGTTCTGCGTGACGGGAAGCTTTTCCAACCTGTTTCTCGCCCGGGACCTTGGCCTTATGCGCGGCCTCCTGGTGCTCCTCGTCTCCGCTGTGGGGTTGAACCTGGCCCTGGGGATGTTTCATCTGGGGATGCTGGATCAGCCGGGGTCTAATCCGGACCATCTCTGGAACTTTTTGAGCATGGGTATGGTGGGTCTTGGCTCGGTCATGGTGGGAGGCTGTCCCTTCCGGCAGCTTATACTGTCCGGGGAAGGCTCTGTTGATGCGGCGGTCATTACGCTGGGCATGCTGACGGGTGGAGGGATCGTTCATCAGTGGGGCATCGCAAGCACATCAGCCGGCCCGACGCCGGCCGGAAAGACCGCGGTACTGCTGGGCCTGTTCTTCTGCCTGGCCATCGCCCGGTTCTATGGATCAGGGAGCAAGGGAGTAAGGGTGTAAGGGAGTATGGGGGTATGGGGGGATGGGCGAGGGGGAGCATGGGAGCAGGAGTGCATGGGACAGCGGACCCTGGACGCTATCACGTGGACCCTGGAACTTATAGTGCGCCTGGAGGTGGATAATTGGGTAAATTAACGAGGAACCCATCCGTGAACTGGAGGGTTGAGACCCATCGGGAGGAGAGGGCCCTTGAGGCCCTTCTGGACCCGGAAAGGGAGGGGGAGGACCTCGAAACCGGGACGGTGGGCACGGTCACCCTTCTTAGCGACGGTGTTATGCACCAGCTGAACCTCATGGGCGGGGAGATCTGGAAACTGTGCGACGGCAGCCTTGATCGAAATGGCATCCTGGATTCCCTCATGCAGACCTTCGAGGCCGACAGGCAGACCGTAAAGGAGGACCTGGACGAATTTTTAAGCGACATGATCCGGAGGGGGCTGATGCATGAAGGTAAATAAGGATTGCGACATCCTCTCCGCTCCCCTGACGGTTAACTGGTCCCTTTCCTACAGGTGCAATTTCATCTGCAGACACTGCTACAGCAGGAACCAGGCTGAAGCTCCCCTTCCGCGGGAGAGCGTCCTGCGCATCCTGGACCTGCTCCGGGAAAGGGGCGTGGTATACGTAAACTTCGGCGGGGGCGAGCCGCTGCTTTACCCCGATCTGTTCGAGGTGGTTTCCCATGCCTCCTCCGTGGGGCTCAAGGTCGCCATGAACAGCAACGGATACCTTCTGGACGCCTCGGCGGCCGAAAGGATCGCCTCGGCAGGGTTCTTCAGCGTCGGGATCAGCATTGACAGCCCCAGGAGGGATGTCCATGATCGCTTCAGATGCCGGGTGGGAAGCTTCGACAGGGCCGCAGCCGCCCTGGAGCATCTCAGGTCGGCGGGGGTGCGCACCACGGTGTCGTGCGTTATCAACCGCGGCAACGTGGAGGACTGGGAGGGGATGATCCCGATCTGTCGCGAACTGGGGGCATCTACCCTCTATCTCCACAATTACAAATGTTCAGGTACGGGCCTGGTGAACATGGGAGAGCTTGACCTGACGCCGGACGAGTGGGGCGGGTTCTACCGGCATGCCATCGAGGTGCAGGGGGAGGTTGAGGATGTCGCCCTCTCATTCGATGATCCCATTATGGCCTCCCTCCCTGGGTACAAGCAGGAAAACGCGGTGCAGGGAAGCACCTGTGGAAAGCTCAGCCTGCACCTGGAACCCAACGGTGACATCACCCCCTGCGGTTTCATCCCGGTTGTCATGGGGAATATCCTCGCGGACGATTTTGATGAGATCTGGTTTAACTCTCCTGTCCTGGCGAAGATGAGGTACAAGAATCCCCAAGGTAAATGCGACGGATGCTCCAGCTACGAATCCTGTCTGGGGGGATGTTCGGCCCGTTCTTTTTCTCTTACGGGGGATTTTGAGCACCCGGATCCGCACTGCTGGGTTAAGGGAGCCGGCAATGGTGATTGACTATATGTCCTGCGATCTTCCCTGGAGGATCCATTGGCGCCTGTCGGGGGCAGATCCGGGGCCTTTCCTGGATGTTATTCATCAGGCACGCCCCCTCTCGCTCCTCCTGGAGGTTATCGATCCGGATGAGGTGGTTGCCCTGGGCCTTCCCTGGGAAAATACCTCAGTGGTGGTGGTCCTGGAGGAGTGGAAAACGGCCCCTGCCCCTTTTTTCATGAAAGGGATCTCCAGGTGGGAATTTCCGGTGCCGGGGCTGGAGGGGGCGAAACCGGCTTCCGGGATGATTCCTGAGACGCTGCCGCCGGCAGGTTTGGCTTTACGCTGGATTCCCGGGAGGGCAAGCCTGAAAGAACTTCCCGGCATCCTGGAATTTGTTCATACTGCTGGACTTGGGCTCACCTTGCCAAACCGCCCTGCGGATGATATCACGGCTCGAAAAGGGGATGATCTGCCCGATTTCGGGGCCTTTGGGCCTGATGAGCTGCACTGCATGAGGAAACTGGCGGATGCTCTCGGGAACCGGCGCCTCAGGGTTCATGATTTTGTGCTGTCCACCCTTCTGGGAATAGAAGGTCCTGAACCACAGGGATGCGGGGCGGCCGATTCCACCGTCTTCGTTGACGGCAGCGGAATGGTTTTTCCATGTGACTCCCTCGCTGTCAGAATGGGGAGCCTGGCTGAGGAAACCATTGAGGATATATGGAACAGCCCCATCAGGCGGAGGATACGGCGGGACATTGCGGCCACACCGTCCGTCTGCAGGACATGTGATGATCTGCCCCGGTGTCTTGGCGGGTGCAGGGGCGCCGCGTTCCATACCTTCGGACACTTCGGCGCACCGGATCCAGGGTGCCGGAAGGAGTGAGGAGCGAAGTTTGAGAGTTTGAGGTTCGGAGTTGCTTTGAACTAAACCAGGCACCAGGAACCGGGAACTGAATTCAAAAGCATGAGGCTGAATTGAAAAAACGTACGATCTATCTTAACAACGCTGCGACGACGTGGCCCAAACCCGGGTGCGTCGTGGATGCCCTGCTCCGTGCCACCAGGGAGCTTGCGGGGACCCCCGGCAGGGCTGTTACCAGGGACCTGGAGTGCGAGAGGGCGATATTCCGCGCACGGGAGGCGGCGGCACGGTTCATCGGCGCGTCGGACAGTTCCCGGGTGATCTTCACCCCTAACGCCACAGCGGCGCTGAACCTCGCCATCACCGGTCTTCTCAAAAAGGGGGACCATGTTGTAACCACATCCATGGACCATAATTCCGTGGCCCGGCCTTTGAGACGGGCGGAGGAAGAAAAAGGTGTCGAGGTTCAGCGTTTCGATCTATCCCCCGCAGGAACCATGAAAGCGGAGGGGGTCGTGAAAATGATAACCTCGCATACGCGTCTTGTCGTTCTTACGGAGGCCTCCAACGTCACCGGAAGTATCCAACCTGTCGGAGATATCGCCGGGGCGGTCAGGGCCATGGGAGGGGATCGCCCTCTCATCCTGGTTGACGCGGCCCAATCTGCCGGCGTTTTGCCCATGAACGTGGAGAAAGATGGTGTCGATCTTCTCGCTGTCCCGGGGCACAAGTCCCTGTACGGCCCTCAGGGAACAGGTTTTCTGTACATTGCCCCCGGGGTTTCCCTGACCCCTCTCCTGGAGGGAGGCACCGGGGGGCATTCCGGGCAGGAACGCCAACCGGAATCGCTCCCTGACAGGTTCGAGAGCGGAACGCCGAATACTCCCGGCATCGTTGCCCTCGGTGAGGCGCTGAAATTTCTGGCGGAAAGGGGATTGGAGGAAATACGAGCGGAGGAGATCAGGCTCATGGATATCCTGACGGACGGTATCTCCGGCATCAGGGGTGTTGAGTTGTTCGGTCCTCGCGACCCCAGGGAGCGGGTGGGTGTCCTCTCCTTTAATGTGGAGGGGATGGACCCTGCCGAGGTCGGCACCTTTCTGGAAACGACGAGGGGTATTATTCTACGGGTCGGGCTTCACTGCTCACCACATTCCCACCGGACCATTGGAACTTTCCCGGAGGGCACCGTCAGGATCAGCCCCGGGATATTTAATACCGATGAGGAGATTATTGAACTGATCCAGGGGGTTAAAGATCTCCAGAGGGCCAGGGGAATTCTATGATGGAGGAGTTGCTGGCGGTTTTTCCAACCACCCACCTGACCTTGACCGCGGAGAGGGTATTCAAGGACGCGGGGCTGCATCAGCGAACAATAATGAAGCCCCGGAGGATAAGCAGTGATTGCGGCCTTGCGATCCGTCTTGACGCTTCGCAGTTAAAAAAGGCCCGCGAACTGGTTCAAACCGCAGATTGTCTCCCGGCGACTTTCTATCAATCCGCATCAGACGGGTGGAGGCCGATCCTCCATCTTGAAGTTCCCGTGAGGGGGGACTGCTGATGGACTTGCCTCGAGTCCATATCCTCCCTCTCCCCGCGGGAGAGGGCTGGGGTGAGGGGCCGGGCCCGGATGCACGGACTTTTTACGAGGTTGTCAAACGATGGGTGGGTTGAGAAGGTTCGACGGCCTGCAGTCAATCGCGAGCCGAACGCCGGGTTGCGTGGCGGCCATTGGCAATTTCGATGGGGTTCACGTTGGGCATCAGGATGTTTTTTCGGCCGCCATCGGCAGGTCCCTCGATATGGGCCGGCCCTGCATGGTGGTCACGTTCGATGTCCATCCCGCATTGCATCTGAGGCCCGGGGAGGCTCCAGGCGTCATCATGACCCTGAAGGATCGCCTGACAATTATCGCCGGGATGGGGGTGAATGAGGCTCTGGTCCTCCCCTTTGACAGAGATCTCGCCTCCCGCTCCCCTGAGGATTTCTCCAGAGAGGTTCTGGTTAAAGGCCTTGGCGCCAGGCAGGTCGTGGCAGGGGAAGGGTGGCGCTTCGGGAGGGACAGATCCGGCGATATGGACCGGCTCGCTGAACTGGGAAGAGATCTGGGGTTCGGGGTGACTAAAGTCCCGGCTGCCGCCTATGGCGGCCTGCCTGTAAGCAGCACGAGGATACGGGGAGCGCTGGACAGGGGGGACGTGAATCTGGCCCGGAACCTTCTCGGCAGGCCCCACTTCGTCCGCGGATCGGTGGCCAGGGGGGAGGGGAGAGGGCGCGAACTGGGATATCCCACCGTCAACCTGGAATGCGGGGATCTGCTTCTCCCCTCCAGAGGCGTTTACGCGGGTGGATTTTCCTTCGAAGGTCATGTTGGTCCCGCCGCCGTCAATATCGGAAGGCGCCCAACCTTCGGATCAGGGCCGACCACAATCGAGGCCCACCTGTCCGGAATGGAAGAGAACCTCTATGGGAAGGAGATAACCGTCTTTTTTCTGGCGAGGCTCAGGGATGAGCACCCCTTTCCCGACCGGGAAACGCTCAAGGCCCAGATCGGGAGGGACGTCGAGCGATCGAAACAGTCCTTTTCCCCATCTGCCGCACGGGGTATCCCCCTGTGACCGAAGGAATCCAAAGAGGTGAATTCGGGCTCATCGGGTATCCGGTGGAGCACTCCCTCTCCCCGGCCATTTTTCAGGGCGCTTTCCGCGAGGCCGGGATCGAGGCCCGCTATACCGTTCTTCCCGTTTCCCCATCCCGGCTGAAAAAAACCGTCTCGGCCCTTTTTGCCCGCCCCGTGGGAGGAATCAATGTAACGGTGCCCCATAAGACTGCCATTATCCCACTTCTCGATGGTCTGGAGACCTCCGCGCTCGATGTCGGCGCCGTTAACACGGTTGCCGTCCATGGGGGTATTTCCACAGGATACAATACCGATCTTACGGGATTCGAAAACAGCCTCACCTCGCTGGGTGTGCCCGAGCTTTCGGGCCGTTCCGTCCTTGTGCTGGGGGCCGGCGGGGCGGCAAGGGCTGTCGTGGTGTCCGTGGCGCGTTCAGGGGCAGCACGCATACTTATAGCCAACAGAACCCGTAGCAGGGCTGTCGAGCTCACCCGGTCGCTTGCCCCCCGTTTTCCAGGGGTCAGGCTCATTCCCATCCCCTCTGATGCTGATAACCTGGCCCGTTACCTGGCCGGCATTTCCCTTTGCGTTCAGGCAACCTCGCTGGGCCTTCGTCCTGAAGACCCCCTGCCCATGGACCCGTCTCTCATCCCCGCCGGCTGTTATGTGTACGATCTCGTCTACGGCCCCGACGATACTGCCTTCGTCCGCAAGGCGGCGATGCTTGGGTTGACTGCATCCGACGGCAGGGAGATGCTTTTGCGGCAGGCCGCCGGCGCCTTTGAAATATGGTTCGGGCGGGAGGCGCCCGTCGCGGCCATGAGAGAGTCTCTGGATCGGGCCATCCGAAGCGGGGCCAGTGGGTGTTCAGGAGGCGTGCCGGGCGCTTGATGGATCCGTGGCAATCCACCAGGCGGGATTGCGTGGATAAGCTTGACAAAATTGCGGTTCTGAAGATAGCCTATGGGGCGGAGATCGGGATTTTCCCGGTATGATCGAGAAGGAGAGGGTTTGTATGTCTGCAGCCAGGCTGGGAGAGATGCTCGTAAGGGCCAAATTGATCGATGAGGAGCAGCTTAAACAGGCCCTCGAGGAGCAGAGTAAATCCGGCGGCAGGCTCGGCTACAACCTCGCCAAACTCGACATCCTGAGCGAAGCCGATGTTGTAGGCTTTCTGAGCAAGCAGTACGGGGTGCCTTCCATTAATCTTGCCGAATTCGAGATCGAGTCCAGCATCCTCAAGCTCATCCCCGGTAAGACGGCCAAAAAATACCAGTTGATCCCAATCAGCCGCACCGGCGGGACCCTTACCCTCGCCATGGCCGATCCGACCAACGTCTTTGCCCTCGATGATATCAAATTCATGACCGGCTACAACGTCGAACCGGTGGTTGCATCCGAGACGGCCATCGAGGATGCAATAATGAAGTACTACGAATCGGGCGGATTCGGGACCGGGAAGGCCCAGATCGACTCGACGGATTTCAACCTTGATGAAGATATGGACTACAGCGGGTTCGAGGGAGAGATGGAGGCCGGCCCCCTTCTTGATGTTGAAGAGTTCGACAGCCTTGTGAAGGGCGCTGTTGACGAGGTGGAGGTTATTGAGGATGATCCCATCGACGCGCTGATGGGTGAGGTGGATGCTCCTATCGTCAAACTGGTAAACGGTTTTCTGATCAGGGCCTACAAGATGAAGGTCAGCGATGTCCATGTCGAACCCTATGAAAAAGTCATGAGAATCCGTTACAGGCTCGACGGCGTATGCAAGACCATGATGAACCTGCCGTTGAAGATTCGCAACGCGGTTATTTCCAGAATAAAAATCATGTCGAAACTGGATATCGCGGAGAGACGGCTGCCTCAGGACGGCCGGATCAAGATGAAGCTTGGACGCCGAGCCGAGGTCGACTTCAGGGTCTCCGTTCTTCCCACCCTTTTCGGGGAAAAGATTGTCCTCCGCCTGCTGGACAAGGCCAACCTTCAGCTTGACATGACCAAGCTTGGTTTCGAGGAAGGATCCCTTGCCAACTTCAAGAAGGTCATCCATAAACCGTTCGGGATGGTCCTGGTCACCGGCCCTACCGGCAGCGGCAAAACCACCACGCTGTATTCGGCTTTGGCTGAACTTAATACCGACGACGTGAACATCATGACGGCCGAGGACCCCGTCGAGTTCAACCTCATGGGGATCAACCAGGTTCAGATGCATGACGAAATCGGCCTGAATTTCGCTGCCGCCCTCCGCTCTTTCCTCCGGCAGGACCCGGACATCATTCTCGTGGGCGAGATCAGGGATTACGAGACCGCCGAGATAGGAATCAAGGCGGCTCTTACCGGCCATATGGTTCTGTCGACCCTTCACACAAACGACGCCCCGTCTACGATCAACAGGCTCCTTAACATGGGCGTCGAGCCGTTCCTGGTGGCCTCGGCCGTTATCATGGTGGTGGCGCAGAGACTTGCCCGCCGCGTCTGCGAGTCCTGCAAACAGGTAGTTGAGGTGCCGGATAAAGCGCTCATTGACATAGGCTTCTCACCGGAGGAGTCCAGGGGGATTACCTGCTATAAGGGCGATGGGTGTACGACCTGTGGCGGGACGGGATATAAAGGGAGGGTCGCCCTCTACGAGGTAATGACTGTGGACGACGAGATAAAGGATGTTATCCTGAGGGGCGGAACGACCTTCGAGATCAAGGACGCGGCGATTCGTTCCGGCATGTTGACCCTCAGGAAGAGCGGACTTACCAAGATCAAGGAAGGGGTCACCACCATAGAGGAGGTACTCAGGGTGACCTTTGGAGATTAGGCCTGAAAAAGCTATTTCCGGCTGCGCAGCCTGCCGGCGCCGAGCAAGAAGCTGCGAACCTGCCTGTGCGTCGCACGCAGACAGGTGGACTTTTTGCGACGTCAACCTTTGAAGGGAAACTGAAATAATGGAGCAGATGAAGCAGGACGGCGATCCCGGGGAGGTTAATGCTCAGGAGATTCCGGGCATCCATCAGATGCTGAAATTCATGGTGGAAAACACCGCAAGCGATCTTCACATTACTCCCGGTACCCCGCCGCAGTTCCGGATAGATGGAGCTCTGCGGCCCCTCAACGTGCCCACCCTTTCTCCGACGGATACAAAAAATATCGCCTACAGCCTGCTCACCGATGCTCAGAAGCACTCCTTCGAGGAGAACAAGGAACTTGACTTCTCCTTCGGGGTCAAGGGCCTGTCGAGGTTCAGGGCCAACGTGTTCCAGACGCGGGGGTCGGTGGGGCTTGCCGTCAGGACCATCCCGTTTGAGATCAGGACCTTCGAATCTCTCGGGCTCCCCAAGGTTGTGGAGGATCTGACCAAAAAGCCGAAGGGCCTGATCCTTGTCACAGGGCCTACCGGGAGTGGAAAGTCCACCACCCTCGCTGCCATTATCGACCGGATCAACTCATCCCGCCACGAGCATATTATTACCATTGAGGACCCCATCGAATTTCTACATTCCCACAAAAGCTGTGTGGTAAACCAGCGGGAGGTGGGAGCGGACACGGAGTCTTTCAAAAGGGCCCTGAAATACATCCTGCGGCAGGACCCGGACATTGTTCTCATCGGTGAAATGAGGGACCTCGAAACCATTGAGGCGGCTCTGACAGTCGCCGAAACCGGCCACCTGGTCTTCGGCACCATTCACACCAACAGCTGTGTCCAGACGATTAACCGGATCCTCGACGTGTTCTCCCCGTACCAACAGCCACAGATCCGGGCCCAGCTGTCTTTTGTCCTCGAGGGGGTTCTCTCCCAGACCCTCATCCCGAAAAAGAACGGCGGCCGGGTGCTGGGGCTGGAGATCATGGTTCCCAACACCGCCATAAGGAACCTTATCCGCGAGGACAAGATCCATCAGATCTACTCGAGCATGCAGGTTGGGCAAACCAAATTCGGGATGCAGACCATGAATCAGTCTCTCCTGGATCTGTATCAAAGGGGCACCATTGCCCTGGACGAGGTCCTGGGGCGTACTGCCCATCCTGAAGAGATGCGCCAGATGCTCTCTCAGGCCGGGGCAAACCTGGGAGCGTAGTTTTTGCCTGTTTGCCGAACCGCTGCCCCTCAAAAGGGTGGCCGACTGACCCGTACTCTCATTGGGGAGGTAATCGATGACTGTTTTCAAGTGGGAAGCCCGAACCAGACAGGGTGACGTAAAAAAAGGGGAGATGAAGGCTCAGACTGCCGATGCCGTCAACACCGCCCTCCGAAGGCAGGGGCTTAACCCCTCCAAGGTTAAGGCCAAACCAAAGGAGATCAAGATCAACATCCCTGGCTTTGGGGAGAAGATCAAGGATAGAGACGTCGTTATTTTCACCCGCCAGTTCGCCACCATGATCGATGCCGGGCTTCCTCTTGTCCAGTGTCTCGAGATCCTCTCGGAACAGTCCAGCAACAAGACCATGGGCAAGGCGCTGGAAACGATCAAGGGCGATGTCGAGGGCGGAGCCTCTTTTGCGGAGGCTCTTTCCAAGCACCCAAAGATCTTTGATGATCTCTACGTGAACATGGTGGAAGCCGGGGAAACTGGAGGTATCCTCGACACCATTCTGTCGCGTTTGGCCGCCTACATGGAGAAAGCCATCGGGCTGAAGAAGAAGATTAAATCGGCCATGGTCTATCCCCTTGTCACGGCCAGTGTCGCGGTGGTGGTCGTGGCAGTGCTGATGATCTTCGTAATCCCCAAATTTGCCGACATGTTCACCGGGATGGGGGGAGAGTTGCCGTATCTTACCAAGATCGTGATCGGCATGAGCCACTTCGCAGCGAGCTGGAATATGCTGATCCTGGTCGCCCTGGTCATAGTGGGCGGAATTATCCTGCAAAGGTACTATAAAACCGAGGAAGGGATGCACCGGGTCGACGGCCTGATGCTCAGAGCGCCCATCTTCGGACCCCTCACCAGGAAGGCCGCCGTCGCCAAGTTCACCCGGACGCTGGGAACAATGCTCTCCTCCGGGGTGCCTCTGCTGGACGCCCTCGACATCTGTGCCAGGACCTCGGGGAACAAAGTCGTCGAGAGGGCCGTTTTCAGGACCCGTGAGAGCATCAGCGAGGGCAAGACCATCGCGGAACCCCTGGAAGAAACCAACGTTTTTCCGCCCATGGTGGTCCAGATGATCAGCGTGGGAGAGGCCACGGGAGCCCTTGACAGCATGCTGGGCAAGATAGCTGATTTCTATGATGACGAGGTTGACACTGCGGTGGGAACCCTGACCTCTCTACTGGAGCCCCTGATGATGGTCTTTCTCGGAGGGGTTGTGGGGTTCGTGGTCATCGCGATGTATCTT
The DNA here is from genome assembly GCA_002897695.1 of bacterium BMS3Abin14. Taxonomy (NCBI): domain Bacteria; species bacterium BMS3Abin14. The sequence goes on along the minus strand of BDTG01000033.1, from coordinate 64,214 downwards.
CCCATCTTCAAAATGGCCGCCCTGGGGTAAGACGGACAGATGGCCCCTGGGGCTGATCCCTCTCCAAATCCATTTCAGACTGAACTGCGGCTGCTCCTTAAGATCCTCATGATCTTCAGGATAGCCACCGTTACGCTCTTTCTCGGGGCGACGGTGGTCATGCAGGTCAAGGGCAGCCAGACCATTTTCTTCGCGCCCATCTACGCCGTCTACCTGGTTGTTGTCGCTGTCTATCTGCTGACGATCCTCTTCGCCGGCATATTCAACCAGGTCCGTGACGACCGTCGTTTGGCGAAAGCCCAGATTGCCGTCGACTTGGCCATCTATACGCTGATGATATACTTGACGGGGGGGCACGAGAGCCCCTTCCCGTTTCTCTTTATCTTCTCTATCCTCTGGTCCTCCCTGGCCCTGCGCTCCGGAGGCTATTGGACGGCCTCATTTTCCGCCATCCTCTACGGTGTGATTGTAGACCTCATGTACTATGGCGTCCTTTCGCCGCCTCTTCCACAGTCGGCGTCCTTATCTGTCGCAGCCAATCCATGGGATGTTCTGGGGCGGGTCGGCCTGAATATTGCGGCATTCTACGCTGTGGGCTTTCTGGGCCAGCAGATGGCGAAAAGGTATACGATAGCCAGGGAGGCCCTCACCGAAAAAGCGGCGGACCTGGAGAAGCTGCAGCATCTGTCCGATGTGGTGTTTGAGAGTATCAACAGCGGCATCGCCGTCCTGGACGGCCGGGGAGGTATCCGATCCATGAATTCATCCGCCTACGAAATTCTTGGGCCGACCGGCATTAAACCCGGAATTCCGCCGCCACCGGATGCCTTCGGGAGCATACCCCTGGACGAGCTCTGTGCGCGGGCCTCCGACAGGCAGCTCGACCGGTGGGAAGGAAGCTTTACGGCCCAAGGCGGGGAGAGCCGTATCATGGGTCTTTCCATATCCCCCCTGAAGGAACCGGAGATGGGATTTGTGGTAATCTTTCAGGACCTCACCGAGCTTAGACATCTTGAGGAAAAGCTCAAAAAGGCCGAAAAATTGACGGTCCTTGGACAAATGGCGGCCAGTATCGCCCACGAGGTGCGCAATCCCCTGGCCTCGATGAGCGGGTCAATCCAGATCCTGAAGGATTCCCTCCATGTCGAGGATGAAAATCGGAAGCTCATGGACATCGTTCTGAGGGAGACGGGCCGCCTGGACTACCTGGTGGGGGATTTTCTGACCTACGCCAGGCCGCCCACCCCACACTTTCAGGATGTTGATCTTCGAACGATTATCGAGGAAACGGTACGATTTTTCCAGAGCAGTCCCGAATCGGCTTCGGTGGATATTGATCTTGATCTCCCGGCGGGCCCGGCGGTCCTCTCTGTGGATTCGTCCCAGATCAGGCAGATCCTCATCAACCTCCTGAAAAATTCCGTCGATTCCATTACCGGTTCCGGCAGGATCGGGATTGCCCTGAAACGGGAGGAAGGAAAATCGGGGTTGGAAACCATCCTGCTCCTGTCGGACGATGGATCGGGAATATCGGAGGATATTCTGCCCGTGTTGTTCGAGCCTTTCAAAACCACCAAGGAGCGTGGGTCGGGGCTCGGCCTCGCCATCGTCTACCAGCTGGTAGAGGCCCACCAGGGCCGTATCGAGGTCCAATCCAGGGAAGGGGTCGGAACGGTCATCAGCATCAGCCTTCCCCCGTGGAGATCGGAATGAGCAAAAAGAAAAAGGGACATGTGCTGGTTATCGACGATGAAAGGAGCATGCGCGACATGTTGGAGATCTTCCTGGGCAGGGAAGGTTATTCGGTCCAATGCTGCTCCTCGGCCGGAGATGCCCTGGATGCCCTGAAAAGGGAAGGGCCCTTCGATCTGTCCATCACCGATATCAACATGCCGGGGCTGTCCGGTTTCGATTTCCTTCGTCAGTCCCGGAGCGATTATCCGGATATGCCGGTCCTCATGATCACAGCCTACAGTTCCCCCGACTCGGCGGTGGAGGCCATGAAGCTTGGAGCCGAGGATTACATCACGAAACCGTTCCGTATCGAGGAGATAAAGGCGAGAATCAGCGCGGCCATCGAGAGGCGGCGGCTTGCCGAGGAGAACGTCGAGCTCCAGAAACTGCTTGAGGCACGCTTCGGCTTTGAGAGCATCGTGGGCAAAAGCGAGTGCATGCGAAGGGTTTTCGATGTCATCGAAAGGGTCAGCGATATGGACACCACGGTGGTCATATCGGGGGAGAGCGGCACAGGGAAGGAACTCATCGCACGGGCGCTTCATTACCACGGCAAGGAGAGAAAAGGGCTTTTCGTAACTGTGAACTGCGGAGCCCTGGTGGAAACCCTTCTGGAAAGCGAGCTCTTCGGGCACAGAAAAGGCGCCTTTACGGGTGCGGATACGGACAGGAAAGGTCTTTTTGCGACAGCCGCCGGCGGAACCCTGTTCCTCGATGAGATCACCGAAACATCCTCCGCCTTTCAGGTTAAACTGCTCAGGGCCATTCAGGAACGGGAGGTAGTCCCTGTCGGGGATACGCGCCCGGTCAAGGTGGACCTGCGCATCCTGGTGGCGACCAACCGGGATCTGACAAATGAAGTCAGGGAGGGCCGTTTCCGGGAGGACCTGTTTTACAGGTTGAACGTAATCCATATAGAGGTTCCTCCCCTGCGTGACAGGAAGGAGGATATCCCCCTGCTCGTTGACCATTTCCTTGAAGCTCTCTGCGACCGCCAGGAAAGACAGGTCCCCGCTTTTTCCCAGGACGCCATGAAGGCTCTCATGTCCTACAACTACCCGGGCAATGTCCGCGAGCTCGAGAACATAGTCGAGCGCGGGGTGGCCCTTGCCACAGGGGACATCATCGGCGCGGACCTGCTGCCGCCGGAGGTCGGGCGGAGGGACACGATGCCCCGGCTATCGGATGTTCTGCCGCTCGAAACGGCCCAGCTTGACACCCTCCTGGAGCGGTACGAAAGACAGATTATAGAGAAAGCCCTTAATCAGGCAGGAGGAAACAGGACCAGGGCGGCCGAGCTCCTGGGCGTGAGTTTCCGGTCCCTCCGGTACCGTCTGAAAAAGTACGGCATGGCGGAGGAGTGAACTTCGGACATTCCCGGTCACCCGGAGTGACGTAAATTGTCACCATGTTCCACGGCCGATCCCCTGTAAATGTTCCATGCCATAGTTGAATGTTCTTATACTTCAATCAGTTACGGTTGTTTCAGGCGGTCTGAGCCTTTCCGGCAACCCTTGGCACAGCCTTTGCTTTCTTCCGGGTGAAAACATACATGCCCACCCCACTCGATTTATAGAAAGGAAGGGAACCAAAATGCTGATGAAGATGAGAAAAGGTGAAAAAGGTTTTACCCTGATCGAGCTGATGATCGTTGTGGCGATCATCGGAATCCTGGCGGCCATCGCCATCCCCAACTTCCTTAACCTGAAGGACAAGGCGATCTTCGGAACGGCCAAGGCGAACGTAGATGTTATCCGCTCCGCCCTTGCAGCCTATGCGGCGAACAACGCCGACAACACGTATCCTGCTACAGCGGATATGTCCAGCTGGCCCCTACTCAGAGCTAAGCTGTCTAATGCGAATATGCCCTCAATAGGAAATGCCAAATTAAAGACTTTCTCCTACGTCAACGCATCTGGCGGCAGCTATACCATTACGGCTAACGTCGCCAACCGGTATTCCGACACATTGATAGGAACCCCCTCCGGGATTACCCCAAGCTCCTATAATCACTAGAAGGCCGACAGGGTAGACTGTATTGAAGACGGCGGCTTTTGGCCGCCGTCCTCTTTTCCGGTGTATATGAGGGATCGTGTAATGCCGCATGGACGAAAGTGGGCCGGAGTTCTCTTCATCCTTGCACTTGCGGTCCGTCCACACTTCTCCGGGGTGGCATATCCTTTCTTTCAGGGTTTTCTTCTTGCGGTGACGCTGCTGGCTGTGGGTCTTTTCCTTCTTGAGCCACCATCCCCGAGTCAATACCGGCCCGATGCCCTTCGCCCGATGTGGCCCCTTCTCTTTCTGGTTCTCTGGTCGACAGCTTCCCTATGGTGGAGCGCCGATCCCGGACAGGGGCTCCGCGAATCCGCGACCCTCCTTCTTGATCTTTCAGCCTTCGGCCTCGCGGCCGGCCTGGTTTCCACCGATAAGGTGAAGTTTTCCGCCGAGAAGCTGACGGTTCTCCTGGTCGTTTTTCCGGTGACCCTGTACGCCCTGTTCCAGAGGTTCTATGGTTTCAAGGCTATGGGGGAATCCCTTACCGGTATCGATGTCCCCGGAAGTCAGGTCGCAGCCATTTCAGGGATCATCGCCCAGGGCCGGGTCTTCGGGGCGTTTCTCAACCCGAACATCCTGGCTGGCTTTCTGGCCGTCGCCATCCCGTTTTCATTGGCCCTGGCCCTGGACGAAAAGGACCCCCCGAGAAAGGTGGTTCTCAGCGCCATGGTCATCCTCGAATGCCTGGTCCTGTTTTTCACCGGATCCCTCGGAGGGGTCCTGGCGGCTATCGGTGGGGTGGCCCTTTTTCTTTCTCTTTCCGTACGACTGAACCGTAAGGTTTATCTGGCAGGTCTTTTTGCCGCGGCTGCAGGGGTGATTTCCGTTTTCCTCATCCGCGGCACCGGTTTTATAGCAGGTCCGGAGAACTCGCTCTGGCAGAGGTTCGGGTATATCCTGGCCGGGGTACGTATGGCGGCCCAACACCCGTTCCTGGGATGGGGCACCGGCGCCATTCCCAGCACCCTTGTGGGCTTCATCCCTCCCGGCATCCGCCCTGTCACAGACCCCCACAACTTCCTGGTCTATATCTGGGCTTCATGGGGGATCGTGGGCGTGGTGTTTTTCTGCTCCTTCCTGGCACTGTGGGCCGCGCCGATAATCAAGGCTGTGAGGCAAGGACGACGGAACCTTGTCCTTGCCGGCCTCGTGGGTTCCTCCGCGGCCTTTCTCCTTCACTCCCTTGTTGACATGGATTTCTCCATTCCGGAATCGGCCTTTTTCGGATGGGCGGCCATGGGAGCAGCAATGGGTTTGGCGGTGGCAAAAGACGGCCGGGAAGGTGACCCGCAAACTGAGAAGAGGTCTTTGAGCGGGTCGTCCATCTTTATCTGCAGCGTTGTGCTGGCGTTAATTCTCCCGGCCGTAATATATTCCCAGGGAGAGATCTACGGTTTTATGGGTCGGAGGGCATTTGATGAGGGGGATTTTACGGAGGCGCGGGGAATGTACCGCGATGCTCTTGATATCATCCCTTTCTCGGGTCAATTCACCCTGATGGAGGGCCTTTGCCTGGTTCGAACCGGACAGACCGGGGAGGCGAGGGATGTTTTTCAACGGGCCGGGCGGCTCATGGACATGAGTCCCTATCCTCCATGGGAGTTGGCGAAACTGGCCGGATCGGCAGGGGATTACGGGAAAGCCCTGCTGTATCTGGGAAAGGCTCTGGAGCGTTATCCATCCTCACCGTGGATCAGGATCGACATGGGAAAAGCCCTGGCTGGCCTTGGGCGCTGGGGAGATGCCGGGGATATACTGGGTGAGGTCGCGGAATACAGTCGGTTCGACCGGAGGGCGACGGATACGGCCCGGAAATACCTGGATGAAATCAGGTCCAGGTCCAAACGGCTATGAATCGGAGCTGCTTGAATGAACCTTTAAGCGCCGGGCGGTTTTTCGCAATCTCCCCGACAGGCGACCCAACCTGTGTTCCAGGGCCGCGGCAAACGCCCTGGGTTCTTTCGCAAAACGCCTGGTTTTATACCAGGCCTTTATTACCGTTCTGTCCAGCAGGCCTCTTTCTCTTCCCAGGTAATCCGCGAAGATGGTATCCACCGTATCGCCCCGGGATCTGTTCACCTCCCCTGAGCCTGTCAGGGACTCAGGGTAGACCCGGAAGGCCGAGAGAAAATCGTCCAGGCGGCGGTATCGCATCCCCTGCCCGAACATCCTGTAGAAAAGGTCATAATCCATGGCGTATGGACAGTCATTAAGGCCGCCGATCCGCTCAAACAGATCCGCGTTCCAGAAGGCCGACTGCTGTTTTATGATGATGTTTACCTCATAGAGGAAGTCATAAATGTCGAAATCCACCGTGAACACCCGTTTGGTAACAACATCGTTTCGGTCGATCTCAACCTGGTTTCCGTAGACGAGATCAAGGCCGGGGTTGTCGCGGATAACGGTCCCCACCTTCATCAGCGCCCCAGGCAGCAGGAGATCGTCAGAGTTGATCCATGTCATGAAGCGGCCGGTGGCGATGTCCGCTCCCATATTGATGGCGTCGCACTGGCCCCGGTCCGGCCGGCTGTGCCAGTATTTCAGGACCTTCCCGTAGCGCTTGATGATGTCAACGCTTCCATCCGTCGAACCGCCGTCGATGACGATGTGCTCAAAGTTGGGATATTCCTGATTGTGGACTGAGATGATGGTGCGTTCGAGAAATTCCACCTGGTTGAAGGACGGGGTTATGACGGAAATCCTGGGCCATGCGGAATCCTGGGGAGGTGGAGAACCGGTGGAAAAACGGGGGGAGCTCAAAAACGTCCGGATCTCCCCGGTGATCCTTCTGCTTGCAGGGAAAAAAGCCATCCGGGTCCTTTCTATCCTCATGCGGCCATAGTCCGGCTAAATGGTGCTTGAATTCCTGCCGTATACAGATATAGTATGAAAAAAATTCATAGCAAGAGATATGTTGAGCAAAAAGCCACGAATGGACTTTTTGCGACAAGATCAGATCTGGTATGCTTAGCTGCGAGTATAGGAGGGGTGACGGCTTGCCGTCAATTGGTAAACTCGATCCCACGGACGACCGGATAGGGGTGCTTCACATCATCAGCGGACTCACCGTTGGAGGGGCGGAGCGGATGCTCGTCTGGATGGCACGCTATCATGACCGGTCGAGGTTTCGGGTGGGGGTTGTCTCTTTGATGTCCGGCGGCGGGTTCGCCCATGCCATCCGGTGCGAGGATGTCCCTGTGTTCGAGTTAGGACAGAGGAGGGGAAGGCTTTCCGTTTCCGGGCTTCGGAGCCTTTTTTCCATTGCGAAAGAATTTGATCCGGAGGTCCTTCAGGGGCATATGTTCCATTCAAACATCCTTGCTCGCCTCATGGGGGTCCGCCTTATAGGGCTTTCCGGCAGGGAACTGCACGTGCTTAACACCATTCATCATGAGCATGAATCCATCTTCCGGCGTCTGGCCTGTTCGGTAACCGGCCCAATGGCCGCCGCCGAGATTGTTTTTTCTCTACCTTCAGACAATCTGGTGGCGCCTGAATTTTTCTGGAGGCCGACCCGGGAGGTTTTCCCGTATGGAGTTGAGATCAACGAGGAACTGAAACGGGACCGAAGAGTACTGAGAGCCGCCCTCGATATTCCCGATGATGCCGTGGTCTGGGTCTCGGTCGGACGGTTGATTCCGGAAAAAGGTTTTCCTGTCCTGATCGAGGCTTTCGGGCTTATGAAAACCCGTGGAGAAAGGCCTTTCCTGTTGATAGTGGGCGATGGCCCTGAAAGAGAAAGAATAAGCTCTGCCATCTCCCGGACGGGGCTTTCCGGCAGTGTCAGCCTGTTGGGAATACGGGAGGATGTGGAGGATATCTATAGGGCCTCCGACTTTTTCGTCCTTTCCTCCCTGTCCGAAAGAAGCCCTCTCGCCGTTCTCGAGGCCATGGCGGCCGGGCTGCCAGTGGTGGCGACAAGGGTGGGGAACGTGCCTGGTATGGTGGAAGAGGGGCGCACCGGTTTTATTGTCCCTCCCTCGGACCCATCGGCCCTCGCGGGGGCCATGGAGAGGGTCATGAAAATGGGAGAGGAGGCCCGGGAGTGGGGGAAAAGAGGCTCCCGGCGTGTCCACGAGTTCTTCGATTTCCGACGAACCCAGGAGAAAATTGAGGAATATTATCGCCTGTTGTCCAGGGGAAAGGGGCGAAACGGATAGCTGTCATGGACTGGACCCTCCTGGCATACCTGTTTTGCTTCGCCGTTTCGCTGGGGGTGTCGCTGGCCATAACCCCCTGGATGGTGGAAACGGCGCACCGCATCGGTCTCGTGGACAGACCCGACGGGCGGCTCAAGGTGCACGAGAAGCCGGTGGCCTACATGGGGGGAATCACGGTCTTCGTCTCTTTCCTGGTGGGCTTCTCGCCATTTGCCCATCTGGACCGGCAGAGCCTGGCGCTGCTCCTCGGCGGGAACCTGGTTGTTCTCCTGGGGTTTCTGGATGATATGGGAAACCTGCCTCCCAGGACGAAGCTGCTGGGGCAGACCCTGGCTGTGCTGGTGGTCATGAAGGCCGGTATCGCCATCAAGATCGCCTTTCTTCCCCCTGTCGTGTCCCTCCCGCTTTCCTTCCTCTGGCTTCTGGGCCTGACCAATGCTTTTAACATCATCGACATCATGGATGGGCTGTCCGCCGGGGTTGGGGCCATTGCCGCATTTTTTCTCACTATCCTGGCTCTCGCAGCCGGTCAGAAGGGGTTGGCGTTTATAGCTATTGCCCTTTTGGGGGCGCTCCTGGGGCTTCTTATGTACAATTCACACCCCGCGCGAATCTTTCTGGGTGATGCCGGAAGCCTTTTTATCGGGTTCATGCTCGGGGCCCTCGGGATGACGACGAAGTACTCGAGGAATAACCACGTGGCGCTTCTGGCCCCCATCCTCATCCTGGGTGTTCCCATCTTCGACACCCTGTTTGTCATGATGGTCCGATGGATGAGGGGAATCCCCGTCATGAAGGGGAGTCCGGACCACTTCGCTATCCGCCTCAGGAAGTGGAAACTGTCGGTGAGACAGACAATCGGTGTCAGCTATGGTGCGGCGTTCCTGCTGGGGCTCGCCGCGCTGGCCATGGTCTTCGGGACCGAAACCACAGCTCTGGTGCTCCTGGGAACGGTATCCGCCCTGATTCTGGCAGTCGCCGTATGGCTGAAGCGGCTCGACATGACCCTCTGACCCCCTGGATCTTGAAGGAGTTTTGAAATGAGGTGGCTGCAATGGTGATCATCGGTGTCCCATAGGGAGCCCGTCGTCATAATCGGCGCCGGGCTGGCGGGGTTGTCCGCGGCCCGTGCCCTGCGAAGGGCGGATGTGGAAGTACTGGTCCTGGAAAGAGAAAACAGGGTCGGGGGCCTTTGCCGCACGGAGACGGTGGACGGATTCGCCTTCGACTATACCGGGCATCTTCTCCACCTCCGGGAGGGCCGGGTCCGCGACATGATCATCGGGGAGCTTGCCGGGAAATTGACCGAACATGTCCGGAATGCATCGGTTTTTCTCAAGGAAACGTATGTCCCCTTTCCCATACAGGCCAACTTCGGTTCCCTGCGGCCCGACCTGGTCAAAAGGTGCATCCGTGATTTTCGGCGTGCCGCAAAGGCAGTGATGCCGGTCGACCCATCGTTTGTCCGGTGGGCGAGGACACAGTTCGGGGACACCCTGGCCGAACTCTTCATGATCCCCTACAACCGAAAGCTCTATGTCCACCCCCTGGAGGAGATGGAGACATCCTGGACCTCATGGTCCATTCCCCGTCCCACGGCGGGGGAGATGGAGATGGCCGCCGGGGGGGAGGATTCCGGAACCTTCGGTTATAATGCCGCTTTCCATTATCCCACACGGGGTGGAATCGAGATGCTCCCCATGATGCTGGCCGATGGTCTGGATGACCTCCTTGCACTGAATACGGGTGTGGCCCGTATTGATGTCGGGAGAAAGGTCGTTGTCACCGACGACAACCGGGAGATCGGCTACCGGCACCTCATATCCACGGTGCCCCTCCCGGATCTGCTCAAAATGGCCCCGAACCTTTCCGGCTTGCCCGGCATGGGCGCCGGAAGACTGCGGCACAGTTCCGTGATGGGCTATTGCCTTGGATTGGACGGGCCGGTGCTTCGGGATGAGCACTGGATCTACTTTCCCGAGGCGAAGTTCCCCTTCTACCGGGTGGGGGTTTTCACCAATTTCTCAGCGGATCTGGCCCCCGAGGGGGCGTCCTCCCTTTATGTCGAGGTGGCCCACCGGCCCGGCGAACCGCCCGGGAACGGTTCAATGGAAAAGCAGATCATGGAAGGGCTGAAATCAGCCGGGATCATTCCCCCGGGCAGAAGGGTCGTCGCCCGGCGGTCCCTCGCCATGCCGTACGCCTACGTTTTTTACAATCGTTATCGCAAGGACCACCTGGATGGGATCCTTGCCGGGCTTCGGGAGCATTCCATCCTTTCCGTCGGCCGCTATGGGGCGTGGGAGTATTCGGCCATGGAGGATGCCATCCGATGGGGTATTGAAGCCGCGGGGGAGGTGATGAGGTGAGATGCGTCCCGGTGGTCCATGTCATCACACAGCTTGAATTCGGCGGAGCGCAGCAGAATACCCTCTACACCGTCTCAAAACTCGATCGCGATCTGTTCGAGCCGGTGCTGGTGACCGGACCCGGCGGCTACCTCATGAGGGAGGCCCGCGAACTGGATGTACCCCTTCATGTGGCCGGAAGCCTTCAAAGAAGAATCCGCCCGCCGGCCGATCTTGCCGCCTTCCGCGAGATCCGGGGCATATTGAGGTCTCTTCCCCGCCCGCCCGCCATCGTCCACACACACGGTTCCAAAGCCGGAATCCTGGGAAGACATGCCGCGCGCCGGGCGGGGGTCCCCCTGATCATCCACTCCATCCACGGGTTTGGGTTCACCCCGGGCCAGCCGTCGCTGTTTCGTAAGGCTCTCATTGAGGCGGAACGGTTCACCGCACGGAGTACCGACCATTTTATTGCGGTTTCCCACTCCAATAAAGCTGCCGGCGTCGGATACGGTTTTTTTACTCCCGAGCGCTGTTCGGTAATTCGATCAGGATTCGATCTGGATCTGTTCAGGAATGCCCGATCCAACCGGGACGACCTGACAGGGGAGTTGGCTGTCCCGCATGACAGCCCGCTTGTCCTTATGGTCGCATGCCTCAAACCCCAGAAAGCGCCCCTGGATTTCGTCGGTGTGGCGCATGAAGTGCATCTCCGCCGTCCGGACGCCCATTTCATCCTTGCCGGTGACGGCGAGTTGAGGGATGATCTGTCCCGGGAGATCGAGAGGTTCGGGCTCGGAAAAGTCTTTCATTCTCTGGGCTGGCGGGAAGACGTACCCAGGCTGATGAAGGCCGGCGATGTGGTTATCCTGACCTCGCGGTGGGAAGGGCTGCCCCGTGTCATTCCCCAGGCCAAGGCCGCGGGGAGACCGGTGGTGGCGACGGCCGTGGACGGATCTGTGGAGGCGATCGTCGATGGTGTGGACGGGTATCTCTGTCCCCCCGGCGACGTCAGGGCGCTGGCGGATCGCCTCCTTGCCCTACTGAGTGACCCTGCCGCCGCCAGACGTATGGGAGAAGCGGGGAGCAGGTCCGTGGACGAGTTTGACAGGGATGTCATGATAAAGAAGCAGGAGGATCTGTATATTCGTCTTCTGGATGAGAAGGGCCTTGTCGAAAAAGGAGAGGTTCCATGCCGACGTGGCACATGATTCTGCTTTTCACATTTATTCTGGGCGCCGTGGTCGGCAGCTTCGCAAACGTGCTGATCTACCGCCTGCCCAGGAGGGAGTCCATCGTTTCCCCGGGATCCCACTGTCCGGGATGCGGGAAGCCGATCCGGTGGTTCGACAATATCCCTCTTATAAGCTATCTCATCCTCCGGGGGAGATGCCGTTCCTGCGGGGAGATCATTCCCTGGAGATACCCGGCGGTGGAAATGGTAAACGGGCTGCTTTACCTTGGCCTTGCCATGCGGTTCGGGGCGGGAACCGCCGCTCTCGTCCTGGCGCCGTTCGTTACCGCCCTCCTTGTCATCACCTTCATCGATATGGATCACCGCATTATTCCCAACGTCATTTCCTATCCCGGCATGGCGGCCGGTCTGGGCCTGAGCTTCCTTGCCGGGTTTCCTCGGCCGCTGGATTCGGTGATCGGGCTTCTTGTGGGAGGCGGGTTTCTATATCTTGTCGCAACAGGGTACTACCTCATCACAAAGAGGGAGGGCATGGGGATGGGCGACGTCAAGTTGCTGGGGATGATAGGGGCCTACCTGGGATGGCAGGCCCTTCCCGTTACGATCCTCCTCGCGGCGGTAACCGGGTCGGTCATCGGGCTGGCAGCCATGAAAGTGCAGGGTGAGGGTAGGACCTACGCCGTTCCATTCGGGCCGTTTCTGGCGCTGGGAGCTTTGGCCCACATCTTTTTCGGGAAGGAGCTGATCCTTTGGTACCTGGGGCGAATCATCTGAAAGCGCTGTTTACCAGAAGGCAGCGGGGCCTTCGCTGGGAGATACTGGTGAGCCTGGGACTCCTCATGTTCGGAGGAGTGGCTTTTATGGGAATTACGGCTCTGAAGGCGGCTGAGCGGGCCGTCGTCATCCAGGAGGTGGAATCTCTGACGCAGATCACCCGGTCGGTCAAGGAGACTATCGCCCTGGCCTGGGATGAGGGCGCCCGGAATCCGGACTATCTCAACTCCATGGTCAGCCGCATGGTGGAGGGGATGGGGCTTTCGGATCTTGTCATCGCAGACGCCGACGGCAGGATCATCGCGAACACCAGATCGGAAAGCATCGGCACAGTATCAACCGATCCCGGCCTGGAAAGGGCCCTCAACCTTCGCCGCATGGTAATGTCCGAAGAGTTCTCCGGACAGAAAGCGTACCGGCCTGCCGGCTCATGGTCCTTCTCGTCGCCACTGTTTTCAGGGGAGAAACTGGTGGGAGCATTCAGCATCAGCTACCCGATGGAAAACGTCGGAGTTACCTTCAGGGTACACAGGAAGATCATCCTGTCCTTCGCCCTGGCCGATGCTTTTGTTATCATCCTTTTCGGTAGCTGGATGATCGGACGGGTGGCCATCAGGCCCCTGGTGAGGATCTCCGAGGGCGCTGCCGCGCTGGCGGCAGGTGATTACAGCTCACGTGTGAAGGTCAAGGGGCCGAGGGAGATTGTTGCCCTTTCAGAATCTTTCAACTCCATGGCGGAGAAGATAGAATCAGCCGTACAGAAGCAGGAGGAACACCTTGAGGCGCTTCAGAAAGCAAACAGAGATCTGCGGGCCGCCCAGCAGGAGGCGATGAGAAGCGAAAAACTGGCATCGGTAGGACGCTTTTCAGCCGGTATCGCCCACGAGATCGGAAATCCCCTGAGCGCCATCCTCGGTTATGCGTCCATTCTGCTGAAGGATGCCCGAGACGAAGAGGAAAGAGAGTATCTCGGATACATAGAAAAGGAAACGGAAAGGATCCAGCGTATCATCAGAGGGCTCCTGGATTTTTCCAGGCCCGGTGAAGCTGAGATTGAAGAGCTTGATGTCAACACTATTGTGCAATCGACACTGGATCTGGTACGCCCCCAGGATATATTCAGGAATGTCAGCATAGAGCTTGCTTTCACTGAGGATCTGCCCACAGTACGAGGGGACCGGAACCTCCTGTGCCAGGCACTTATCAACGTCTTTGTGAACGGTGCTCAGGCGATGGACGGCATGGGGGAGCTGACGGTGGCATCCTCACTGAGAAAATTGCAAAAAGGTGAGGGTGTGGTGTCAAGGAGGCGGGCGGTGGACAGGAGGGACAGCGACTTCCTCGCCCTGAGACAGGATATTCCGGGAAACCGTCAGATGGGAGAGGGGGACCTTGTGGTTAGTATCAGCGTCAGGGATTCCGGACCGGGAATACCCGCGGATCAGCTTGGCCGGATCTTCGATCCTTTCTTCTCCACCAAGGAGCCTGGCGAGGGGACCGGTCTCGGCCTGTCCATCACCTTCGGGATAATCCAGGCTCACCGCGGCAGGGTATGGGCAAAGAGCGAAGAAGGAAAGGGAACGGAACTGATTATCGACCTTCCGATAGAAACTCACGGTAATGTAACGGAAAGGGAAGACCATGGAACTCAAAAAAGTCCTGGTAGTGGATGATGAAAACAGCGTCAGGAACATGATAACGGTCCTTCTTCAGAAGGAACAGTTCGATGCAAGCGGCGCTTCCAGCGGTGAAGAGGCTCTCCGGCTACTGGGAGAGAGGCCCTTCGATCTCGTACTGTGTGACGTGAGAATGCCCGGCATGGACGGGCTGCAGGTCCTTTCCACTATCAGATCCCAGTATCCGGATACGACAGTGATAATGATGTCCGCCTTCGGGACTGTAGATCTTGCGGTGAAAGCAGTGAAGCAGGGTGCTTACGATTACATCAGCAAACCTTTCAAGCCCGATGAGATATTGCTGACTCTCAGGAAGGCGCAGGAGCGGGAGAGCCTGCGCAGGGAAAATATCATTCTGAGGGAACAGATCGAGGAAAAATACTCGTTGGAGAGTTTTGTCGTCAGGAGCCCGGCAATGGTCAAGATCCTCGATATGGTTAAAAAAGTCGCCGAATACCAGAGCCACGTCCTCATAACCGGAGAGAGCGGGACCGGCAAGGAGGTCCTGGCAAGAGCCGTCCACAATCTCAGCCTGAGAAAGGACGGGCCTTTCGTCGGTGTTAACTGCGGAGCTGTACCTCCTACACTGATGGAGAGTGAATTCTTCGGGCATGTCAGGGGCGCCTTTACCGATGCGACGTCGGACAGGACAGGACTGTTCGAGGAGGCCGGCGAGGGCACCCTCTTCCTGGACGAGATCGGCGATCTTCCTCTGGATATGCAGGTGAAGTTTCTTCGGGCCATTCAGGAGGGAGAGATCCGGCGGGTGGGCGAGAGCACTTCGATAAAGGTCAATCCACGGATCATTGCCGCTACGGCGGTGGATCTGGAAAAGGCCGTCAGGGAGGGTAAATTCAGGGAGGACCTGTACTACAGGTTGAGCGTCGTACCGATCCATATCCCCCCGCTGCGGGAAAGGAGAGAGGATATAAAGCCCCTTGCGGAATACCTCCTGGGGCAGATATCACAGAGGTTGGGTGGTGCCTCTCTGGTGCTTTTACCAGGGGCCATAAAGGTCCTTCTTGGCTATCCATGGCCGGGCAACGTCAGGGACCTGGAGAACCTTCTCGAACGGGCTGCAATTCTATCGGGTTCCAGCGAGCTGGGTGAGGAACAGATAGCTCCCCTCCTGACGGGTGTTGAGGACCGGTTTGTGGATGAGGATGCCTCGGATGAACAGTCCATCAAGAAAGCAACCCGTCATCTTGAGCGACGGTTGATAATAAGGGCACTGCAGAAGACCATGTACAACAGGAGCAAGGCGGCCCGTCTGCTGGAGATCAGTCACAGGGCGTTGCTATACAAGATCAAGGATTACGGAATACAGATACCCAAGTAGTCTGAAAATTATTATATATATCTATGAAAAAAATTCATAGTTTGTCCTTAGTATATCTGGTGACCTGCGCAAAATGGGCATCAGGGTGTGGAATACCTTTTGCTTAACTACGAACTGGAGATATGGGTATGAATGGAAGAATAAGCAGTGAAAGCGGCCTGACTCTTATTGAGCTCATGCTGGTGGTGGCCATCATCGGAATTCTCACGGCTGTGGGAGTCTACAACTTCCTGGCCGAGCTGCCTGCGTACAGGTTAAGGGGAGCGACGAACAAGATCGCCGCCTCCCTCCAGCTCGTAAAAATGAGGGCTATAGCGAAAAACAGGAGCGCCTGGTTGGTGGTTAACACATCGAACAATTTTTTCACTGGATTCGTGGATGAGGATGCTGATTCCGCCATTGACGCACCGGGTGAATATACCGAGGCGGGGATGGATATGCCGGATACTTTTGGAGGAACGCCGGGTTTTCTGCTGCCTGATGGCGTCTCCTTCGGGTGGCCCTCATCCTATGGCGGCAGCGGCCCTGACGGCGTTACGCCCGGCGGCGACACCGATGGTGTATTCGTTGCCGGAGTCGGCATGTCCGGCAAGAACAATATAGGGTTCAGGCCCACCGGTCTTCCCGTAGTTGATCTCGCGTCAATTAGAAGTCCCACGAATTCGGTAATCATTTTTCTGAAGAACACCAGGGATCAGGGGTTTGCGATTTCCATAGGTATTACGGGCCGAGTCAAGACCTATCAATGGTCAGGGGGAAGCTGGCAATGAAAAGGATAAATAAAGAAAAATATAATCACGTTATTGCAAAGGATAGGGGTTTCACCCTTATAGAGCTTCTCATTGCCATGATGATCCTCGCCATCGGGCTCCTGGGAATAGTCAGGCTTCAGATGCAAAGCGGTTTCGGCAATGCCACTGCGAGGCACATGTCCTCTGCGGTGAACCTTGCCAGGAACAAGATCGAGGAGCTCAAGAAACTGAGGGAATATTATATTCCCACCGCGGGCGGTGCCGAGATTGTTGATACCGACCTGGTGGACCCTGACAGCGGGAACGACCTCGGCGACTGGACAAATCCGGATCACGCGGACGGTGCGCTCCTTGCTGAGGACGGAACGCCGGGGGGGATGTTCACCCGTGAGTGGAACGTTGTGGACAATATGCCGGATGCCAATATCAAGACAGTCCGGGTCAGGGTCAGCTGGAACGAAGGGTCGACTCCCCGCTCCGTGGTGCTGGAAACACAGATAGCGCGTAAGAACCTGGACTACTATCAGTGATCCTTCAAGGAGGAAGGCCATGAGATTTACGGCGATCCACTCAGTGGAAGACAGGAAAAAGAACAGAGGGGGGTTCACTCTAATCGAGCTCATGATCGCCCTTCTGATAATGGGAGTTCTCCTGACCGCCATATACAGGGTATTTATCTCTCAGGAGGGCATGTTCCGGACCCAGGAGCAGGTGGCCGGGATGCAGGAGAACCTCCGGGCCACCACCGAGTTCCTGAACCAGGAGATGTCCTGGTTGGGTTACGGTGTACCCAACCTTGCAATTCGTTACGCCGGCACCACACAGATAATCTACAAGGCCAACCTCCCCAATACGGGCGGGACGGACAGCTTCGTCAGGTACACCTTCGACGCTACCAACGAAAGGATAATGAGGGCGGTGGAAACCACACTGGCCGCGGTCCAGAACGACAACAACCTGAAGATCCTTGCCAATGACGTCGATTCACTGACTTTCTCGTACTTTGACGGATTCGGCGCTCAGTTAACCCAAATATCTCCATTGAATCCAGCCGTCAGTCCCACTAATGACAATGCGCTGGCCACCATCAGACGCATCCGTTCGACGATTGTAGTAAAATCATCGAGGCCCGACTTGAACTACACTAACCCTACGAAAGGGGACAATTTCAGAAGGAGGTCCGCGGTTGTCGACATCAGGACCAGAAATGTAGAGGACGTGACGGTCGCTTCCGGAGGAGTCGGAACGGGGAGCTGTTCCTCCTTCACCATGGATGTCGCCTATCCCGGTGCAAGCGGTGAGTATTCTTCATGTTCCGACCAGCAGGATGAGCTTGCCACCGGCACGCAGACCCTGACCGATAATCCCCTCCTGACCGTTACGGTCGTTGATCCTGACGGTAATCCGGATAACAATACCCCCGTGTCCATCTCTGCGGATTACGATTATATATTCGCGGATTCGGGGGGAACCGAGCGGAGCGTTATAACCGGAAGGTCCAACGGTGCAGGCAGTGTTTACCTGGGTGCAAGCCCAACCGCCGTAACCGCTGAGGGAACGCAGGTTACGGTGAGCGCTTACTTTACGCCTCCGGAGGCCGGATGCCTCCAGCTTTCCCACACAGAAACTCTTACTGTAACGAGCGGCACACCCTCGCGGTTTGATACGCTTGCGCCCTATGATATCAACGTCCTCGACCTCGAGTATGTCCTCCTGGACACGGGTACCAATATATCTCCACAGCCATCCAGTCTGCCGTTGTGTTCAGCAGCCAGCAACGTCGGCGCGAAATTGAAGGTTCGCGTCGAGGACGACTGCGACAACGGCATTGAGGGCGAGACGGTGGATTATTCTATCGATCCAACCGGCAAGGGCACCTTCCAGACCGGGACGCAGGATAACGGTGACGGGACCTACAGCGTGGTTTACATACCTCCAGATACAATAACTACCGGAGCAGCCTCCGAGACAGTGGATATAGCCGCACAGTGGTCTACTTCGTCAAACACGCGCACCCTTACACTCACACCCGGCTCAGCCTACGATATGGTCATAAACTCCATCGAGGGCCCGAAGGACGGGGGAGGAAGTTACCTCTACCAGTTCGCCAGCCCGACCAGCAACTCCTTCAATATGGAGCGGGTCAGCAACCAGCACGTTCTGATCAACTTCTCCGTTGTGGACGCCTGCGGCAACAGGGTCTTCGGCCAGGAGAGCAACCTCACAATCACCCCGAGCTATGGGGCTGCAACTGCGGTTGTCGCCGAGGCCGACGGTACGTACACCTTCGATTGGTACTCCCCCCTCGGATGCGGTCCCGCCATCAGCGACCAGAATATGGTAATAACCGACTCCGGGATCACAACTGCCCTGGGTACCGAGACAATAGAGTTCAACCTCTTTGCCAGCCTCGAACCGATCCTTAACCTGAGCGTTACCAAGGGCACCAGCCCCTTCGGCCTCACTGCCGGCTGTACATCCGATGAGGTGGACGTGTCAGCGGTCCTCCAGGAGTACGACCCTGTGGTGGACGAATGTGTAAATATAGTGCGCCCGGAAGGGTCGGTCACCGATTCATACCCCGTCACCTTCACGGTAACCGGAAGTTCGCCCATTCTGGGTAACGGATCCTTCAACCATACGGATCTTACCCAGGATACGACTACCACCAGCACGGACGCTTTTGGGTATGCGTATGCCGCGCTGAACCCGGGTTCGGCAATGAAGGACCAGATCCTTACAGTCGCCGCCGATGCCGATGTGGATGGACAGATCTATCCCCAGACAGCGTCGGTACAGGTGCCGATGCTGGTAAGCGAGCCCAACGCGGGCAGCGGGTTCTACAACAGCAGCTACTCTGCCAAGAAGGGCGAAAATGAAGCTGTACGTCACTACGATCCGGGAGACGGCATCTTCGTCCAGGTGGGAGACTGCGACGAAAATGAGCACGTTTTCCAGGTCGACGCCATATCCCCTCCCCCCGTATCCGTAACTTTGCAGAGTGAACTCACCGGGGATGTCGAGAACTTCGAGATTAGAGAGACAGGCGCGAACTCGGCCGTCTTCCGTTTCGCCCCGGGCATCATGACAGAGCTGAATACAGTAGCTACCCCCGGCGACTCCAAGCTCCAGGTGGATTACGGCGACAGGGTTACGATGAAGTATGTCGATAACGATGATCCCGCGCCCGCCACGGAGTATACATGGGATGTGTTCATCTCCGGTCCCAGGTGGCTGAAGCTCTACAAAGATAACGGGGATGGCACCGAGAGCCCTATACTTTCCGGAGGTACCCAGATTCTCAATATGTACAACAACGACAGGATGAGGCCCAAGGTATACATACCCAGGTTCGAGTCGGACTCTTCTATCAGCACTGAACTGGTCACGGCCCTGGACTCGTCGGGAAGCGGGGGCGAGACCGAGACGGTAACGCTGAGAGAGTTTCTGGATACCGGTGTGTTCATCCCCGACATAATCGCATACGGTCAGGATAACATCCTCCTTTCAGAGTCCGGGTCCATACCCCTGGCCAATGAGCTTTACCTGCCGTACACGCCCAAGACGATAACGGTCTCCTATCCGGCAGGTAGTCCCATTGATACCGCATCCTTCCTGATAGAGGATGGGGATCTGCCGGAGGTCAGTATAACCGCGCCTGCGGACGGTTCCTCGGTTTCCGACGCTGTGGATATCGATGTCTACGCGGAAGATACAAACAACACTATTAATCCGGCCATAACCCAGGTCGATCTGTACATCGATACGTATCTTGTCAAAACGTGGACCGGAACGGACCTGACCGGAACGAATACTTATTCATGGGTAACTGAATCGGGCGGCGTTCCGTACTGGCTGAACGGCACGCACACGTTGTACGTCAGGGCCCGGGACGGGGCAGGCAACTGGAACACCAGCGCTTCGATTTCGGTAACCGTGACGAACCCGGGCAACACGATCTGGTTCACCGCACCCGCAAACAACTCTGTCTGGAACAGCACGACGGTCGATGTGGGCCTTCAGACGGCGGTTTTTGATACCATTAACCCGAGCTACTCGGTGACACTCAAGATCGGAACAACCTACAGAACCCTTACCGATCTGGGGGGAGATGCCTATGCCTACAGCTGGGATACCTCGCTGGAGGGGACGGGACAAAAGACAATGATCGCCACTGTGCAGGACAGCCAGGGCAATACGGACTCGGCAACCTGGTCGGCCATTGTGGACCATACAGCGCCCGTTGTGAGTCCAACCAGTACATCCGGTGAGTGGGTAAGTAGCTTCAATTACTGGGGATACTTCGAGGTAAGCGATGCTTCCGGCTTCGCCGATTCCTCCAACACGGTCCTGGTGTCCGTCAACGGAACCGGAGGTTTCATCGATCAGCCGACGCAGTTCGGGGGCAGTACGTGGGATCCCGTAAATCAGGTCAACGTTGCCTCCTATTCCTTCAGCTGGGCCGGGCCGGGAAGCGCTGTCGAGGATACCTCGTATACGTGGAGCGTGAAGGCCTACGATTCATCTCTGCCCTCCCCGGGCAACCTTGGAACGGGCTCGCTGGCTTTTTATGTTGATAACATTGATCCAACGGTGGATGCACCTGTGGTGAGTTCGTCCTACGGTTCCGTGAATCCGGCCTACGGACCCTTCGTGAAAGGGACAGTAACGTTAAGCAGCCGGGTCAACGACAGTTTCGCCGGTAGCGGGTTTATCTATTTTATAAGCAAGGATAACCCCCTGGGAACTGTCAGTACCACTTTTAATGTCGCAACCAATCCGGCGATGGCATTCACATGGGAGACTGACGGGCTGATTCCCACAACAACAACCCCCTGGCCTGGCGGGGCATATGCGATCTATATCAAGGGCCGCGATCTGGCATATAATGAAAATATCAACGCCATGACCCAGAGTTATCATTTCTATGTGGACAATGGTGTTCCCACTATCGCCTCGTCAACACCCGGCTCCGGTTTCGCGACAAGCGTGGTATCCGTCCCATACAGCGCTGATTCCAATATCGGTTTCCTTGCCAGCACCGGATATTCGGTCTTTGATTCCTCCGCCTCGGCGGTATTCTCCTCGACCCGGAATTTCTCTCTCGCATCGGCGGTGGCAACCACTACCGCGAGCTTCACGGTCGACACCCGTTCCGCTCCCACCAACGGTCCACACTCTATCAAGGCCAGGGTGAGCGACCATGCTGAAAACAGCTTCAGCACGGCGGAAATTCCCTTCGAGATCTGCAACAGGGTCGCGACGCTCGGGACGGTTGTCTGGGACAAGCCTATACCATCTCGCTATCGGGTTCAGTTCGATGGTACATTGTTTCAGCTATCAAGCACCGGTACGGCCACACCTGTCACCGGGAATATGGCGATAACCGTTACAAACCTGGAAAATTCCCAATCCTATAGCGATTCAGTAACTACATCTGCCCCCGGCAATTTCAGCTATGTCCACACATTCCAGCCCTCGGAAATTTCCCTGGGGACGGGTAACAGCGTACGGCTGGATGTGGAAAACACCGATTCAGGATGTCATACCAACTTCACAATAGACGATGATTCCAACACCCAGACATTGCCCTGAAATTGAGGCCGAGCTGGTCATGAAAGCGATGAAATAAAAAAAGTAAAACCGAACTATGAAAAAAATTCACAGTTCATGCATCAAAGGGGGCGAAAACAGCATACAGTGGACATCTGTGGATGGAACGTCTCTTGCTTTGATAGAGAGTAAAACTGGAGGTGAACGCCATGTTAACTGAAAATAGATCATTTCCAAATCCCAGGTCCCAGAAGGGAGCGGCGCTTATAACCGCCCTCTTCATAATCACAGTACTCACCATCCTGGGAACGCTGGCTCTAAATACGTCCATCGTGGAGATCAAGATGGCAGCAAACCAGAAGGTTGCAAGCCAGGTGTTCTATACGGCAGAAGCGGGCCTGGATCGCGGTCTCAAGGTACTGGTGGCCGACATGGAAGGTGACGTCACCAGCGGTGGACCGTGGGGAAACCTCAACTTCCCGGCATCTGCAGGTAGTGTGACTGCCACTTATGTAAACGGCTCAACCGCTTTCGATGTAAATGTCCGCTCCATGGATATGTACCTTGACGGTGATTCCGCCTCCCAGATGAGGAAGCTGACCTTCACGAACGGTGGCACATCCCTGGGCAACTCCACGTACGAACTCTACATATATTCGCCCAGCAACGACGAGGTCTACCTGATGTCGTATGCCAATGGACCTAATGGCACTGCCGCTCTTGAATACCACCTCGCCACAGAGGACAACTCCCCTTACAACAACGCTATTTTTTCCGGCACAGGGCTTAGAGGTCGTACTATTCATTTCCCCTGGTTCGGACTGGTAACCGGAAGAATTAATGTCTCAGGGTCGATATACTCCCAGGGTTTTATGGAACTCGGTGGAAGTTCGGCCATAGCCAATAATTACACAGATGCTGGTATAAATCCGGTTCTAGAAGCAATGATACCAAGCGTTACAGATCTTAATGCCAAGGTGAGAGTTAAAGGCGCTGATCTCAAGCTCAGGGGAAATGCCCACATAGGTACAAGCAATACCAACGGCGCTGTGAGTGATATACAGGTCGATGGTAATTTCAGCAGCAATAAACCCTACTTCGCCGACAATGTCGGCGCGGAAGTTCCCAACGTTGCCATGCCCGGTATTCTGGACGGTCTGGAATCAGAGTATCCGGGCGTCTCTGCCGATCCGGCATATTCAGGGATCGGTGATAAAACTGAAAGAGCCATGGCGATCTACAAGGATCTCATCAGGGGCGTTAATGGTTTCGCGGCCGGCGCTACATACGCCAGTACAGTTCCCTCAGGTACTATAACCTCCAAGGGAGTCGTTCTGGACAGTAATTGGCTTGCCGGCTGTGAACCTGCAAAGCTGGACTGTGGTTTCCATGGCGGCGATTTAGGACAGCTCGAGATCAAATTATGTACTCCCAGTTTCCAGTGTGTTGACAGCCTGGGGAACGGCGTTACATACGAATCCGCCACCCATGTCGTTACGGTCAGCGGGACGGTCTATGCGGATGATCGGTTTAAGATCGGGATCGGCAGAAATGTAACTTATGTCTCCAAGGGAGCGTTTGTGGACGATGGATTCGGCAATCCTGTGGCCCCGCCAAACCAGGATGAACAGGCAGCACTTGTCGTTGCTCACAAGAAAGTCGAGATAATGGCTAATTTCATTCCAGACAACGGCGGCTATCTCAAAGGCGGGAGCAATACGAACAGTATAGGGTTTATCTCCGGACAGGAGATCCAGATCAGGGGCATACCGTGGAATATGGCTCTGGTTTCGGGTATGTTCTATACACCCGGTGAGATTAAGATCGGGCACCATGCCCAGATAGCCGGAACTCTCATCGGCGGTAAATTCAGGTTCGACTGGTTACCGTTTGTATTTCCCTGGTTCCAGGCACCGGCTGTATTTCAGGCACCGGCCCTGAAAAGCTATCTTCCCCAGTACATGCCCGGAAATCAATCGATTCTATCCTTCAAAAACCGCGAGTGGAGAAGGGTGTATTAAGGGTAGTTTGAGGTTTGAAGTTTGAAGTTTGAGGTTTGATGACTTTGCAAAAAGTCATCAATGCGCCCCGTATGGGGCGCATCGAAGATTTGTGAGGAAAGTGAAAATGACACTTTTCGCTTTCCGTTGAGCAAAATGCCACGAATGGACTTTTTGCGACCCTGTCAAGTTTGAGGTTGGAGGTGCTTTCGGCGCGGGCAGGGCCGGCCTTGAACGTGACCCCAAACCTCAAACCCCAAACCTCAAACCCCAAACCTCAAACCTCAAACCCCAAACCTCCACGAAGGTGGAGGTTTGGGAATTTATACAATTAGTTGTGGTAATAAGGCCGGTTAGATACCAAATATTGTGGTTTTCGTTGAAGAAACAGCTGTAACTCCCTATAAAAGAAGATTTTTTTAAAAAAAGTACTTGACAAAGCAAGTTTTGTCTTTCATAGTTTATACAAATTTTAGCAAGTTTGCACATATTTTAAAGAATTTGTTGTTTTTTGAAACTGTTTTTAAGGGACACCGGATCAGGGAAGAGGGGCTTTTTGCCGGGTTGTCACACCGGATACCAGGTTGTCATAAGTGGCGGTTGAGGAAAGACATGGAGAAAACAAAAAAAGGTCGACAGAGGGACAGCAGGGACAATAACGTCCGGAAGCTGAGGGAGGCTATGATGATCTCCAAGGCGGAGCTAGCCCGTCGCGCGGAGGTGTCGGTCCCGACGGTGGACCGGATCGAAAGGGGACTCCCCTGCCGCATGGATACAAAGAGGAAGATTATCATCGCTCTTGGGATGAGCCTTGATGAGAGAAACAAGGTTTTCCTCGATTAGAGGAGGTTTGTATGGCGCTGCTTGGGGGTTCCAAAAATCTGGCCGGACTGGATATCGGTTCCAGCTCCATAAAGGTCGTCCAGCTCAAGGAAACGGGGAAGGGATACCGCCTCGTCAATCTCGGGGTTCGGGCCCTCCCGCAGGAGGCCATTGTTGACGGCGCCATCATGGATGCCGGAGTCATCAGTGATACCATCAGGGAGATGGTGCGCGACATCAAGCTGAAGGTAAAGGATGTAGCCGTGTCGGTGTCAGGGCATTCGGTTATCATCAAGAAGATCAAGGTCCAGGAGATGACGGAGGAGGAGCTGGAGAGGAACATCCAGTTTGAGGCCGAGCAGTACGTTCCTTTCGATGCCTCCGAGGTAAACATGGATTTCGTCATCCTCGGGCCCTCCAGGGACAAGGACAAGATGGATGTCCTCCTGGTGGTGGTAAAGAAGGACGTCATCAACGACCTTGTCAGTGTTGTCAGGGATGCCGGCCTCAACCCGGTGGTTGCGGACGTGGACGCGTTTGCCCTGGAAAATATGTACGAGACAAATTATGTGCTGCCGCCGGAGGAAGTGATCGCGCTGGTGAACGTGGGCGCCTCAACAACCAACATTAATATCATAAAGGACGGGGTGTCCATCTTCACGCGTGACATCTCCGTCGGGGGAAACCAGTTCACCGATGCCATCCAGAAGCAGCTTCAGGTCAGCTTTGATGATGCCGACCAGTTAAAAAGGGGCGAGACCGTAGGTGAAAAGGGTCCCGCCGAGGTCAAGCCTATCCTGGGAGTTATCTCTGACAACCTGGGCCAGGAGGTCCAGCGATCCCTCGACTTTTTCAACTCATCCAACCCGGAGGTCAAGATCGGCCGGATTTCCCTCTGCGGTGGCGGCGCCAAGGTTCCGGACATCGCCCAATCTATAGAGCAGAGGATTGGGGTCCAGGTTGAGATGATTAACCCTGTAGAGAGCATTACCTTCCCAAAGAAGAAGTTCGACCCGGCGTATATCGAGGAGGTCGGGCCCATGCTCGGTATCGGACTCGGGCTGGCCATAAGAAAGGCGCATGACCGATGATTAAGATAAATCTTCTTCCGGTTAGAGCGGAGCGACGGGCGCTGACCGCCCGGCAGGAGCAGCTTTTTTTCTTTCTGCTGATCATCCTGGTTTTTATCGGGATCTATTACTGGAATTCGTCCACCAACAGGAAAATCAGCAACACCCGTGCGAATATTTCCCGCGTGGATTCAGAGATCGCCCGGCTCTCCAAGGTGGTTAAACAGGTTGAGAAGTTCAAGGCCGACAAGAAGGTCCTCCAGGAAAAGATAAGGGTGATCGGTCAACTCAGGATGAACAGACAGCTTCAGGTTCACGTTATGGATGAGCTCAACAAGGCGCTGCCTTCACAGGTCTGGCTTCTCTTCATACAGGAACGGAAAGACAGCCTGATGATCCGGGGAAAATCCATGACTCCCGATGATATAGCGAATTTCATGAGAAACCTGGACAAATCGGAGTATTTCAGTGATGTGGAGTTGGATGTAACCACCCAACGGTATATGAAACTCAGGGGCCGGAAGATCAGGGTCAACGATTTTGCCATCCACTGCAAGATCGTCAATGAACAGAATCGGGCATAGATAAGCCCGGGGCTGGGAGGAGAAGGAAATGGCTGTAGATGCCGAAACCGTCGCCAACCTTTCGCCGGCAAAAAAGGCGCTGCTGATTCTGGTGATCGCCGGGGTTATTGTGGGCCTCTACTGGTACTCTTTCTACCGGGGTAAGGCTGAGATATATAACAGGCTTAAGACTGAATACAGCAACAAGCAGGCGAAGCTCAACGAGAATCAGGCCATCGCCAGGAATTTGCCGAGATTCAAGGAGGAGGTGGAGAAGCTCAATCTTCAGTTGACCAGGGTTGTCCAGGAACTGCCTAACAAGCGGGAAATTCCCAACCTGCTTGAGACACTCAGCAATCTCGGATCCATCAACGGGCTGCAGGTCGTCTATGTAAGACCCATGAGCGATGTAAACAGGGACTTTTTCGCTGAGGTTCCCATCCAGATCAAGGTCAAGGGAGGCTATCACGAGTTGGGTATGTTTCTCGATGCCGTGAGTAAACTCCCCAGAATTATCAACGTTGGAAATATTACCATGGGGCATCCGGTGGAGGACGAAGAGACGGGTTCGATGGTTCTGGATATCAGTGCCATCGCTACCACCTACAGATACATTGAGAAGGGGGGTTGATCCATGCGATCCGCTTGGCAGCGCACTTGTGCCTGCTTCGCAGTGTTTTCACTTGTGGTTCTGATGGTCCTCGGAACCGTGGCGTGTCAGAAGTCCTCTCCGCCGCCAAGCACCAAGGTTCCGGTTACCGTTAAGCCGCATAAAAAAACCGCTGCGGCGCCGGTGGCAAGGGAGGGAAAAGCGGAAGGAGCGGGTGTGTTTGTTTACAACCCCACCGGTTTCAGGGACCCGTTTGTTTCCCTTATCAAGGTGCATAAGGTGAAAAGTCCTGTCCCTGAAGAGCAACTGACCCCACTTCAGCGGGTTTCCCTTTCCGACCTGAAGGTCGAGGGAATTGTCAGTATGGGCAAGAAGGTCATGGCTCAGGTTATTACCCCGGACGGAAAGCCGTATATCGTAGCCGTTGGAACCCCTATTGGACGAAACAGGGGAAAGATTACAAGGATCACATCCGAGAATATTGTTGTTCAGGAAGAATTTGAGGATTATCTGGGCCGGAAGGTTACTCAGGAAACGGTCCTCCGTCTCCACGAGAAAAAAGGGGAGAGTTTGTGATGAAGAGCGTGATCAAAAAGCTTCCGTGGGCCATGCTGGCCTTAACGCTGGTGATCGCAGGCTGCGCCGGCCAGGCCGGCCAGGTGAAGGAGTCCGTGGAAAAAGCGGCTGTGGCCAGGGTTCTCTCCGTGACCGGGGAGGATCTTCCGGACAGGGTCCGTTTGACCATAGATGGTTCGGCGCCCCTGACATACACGGTATTCAGGCTTTCCGAACCACTCAGACTTATCGTCGATCTTGCCGATACCGATGTAACCCAGCTGGGTGATAAGATAGACGTTTCCCTGGGTAACGTGACCAGCGTCGTTCCCGAACAGTTTGACGAGGAGGCCGGACGCATCGGCCGCCTTGAGATCGGACTCTCAGAACTGTGGGGTTATGAGACGTCGCGTGTCGATAACCAGATCATCATCGATTTCATAAAACCTGTTGCCGTGTCCGAGCCGGAGATCGCCCCGGCCCAAGCCGCTGTAGCAGTGACTCCGGAGGAACCGGTCGAATCCCCCTCGACCGGGATGCCCCAATCGGGCGCGCCGGAGGTGGTTGAGTTGGCCGTGCCTGGGGAGACAACCACCGAAGAGGCGAACGTCACTGAGGCCGTTGCCCCCGTGTCTGAGAAGCCGGCCCTGGAGCCTGCCACCGTCGTAACCAAGGTTCTCTTCTACGAGGAGAACGGCCACTTCAGCATGGAACTTGTCGGGGATGGTTCACTGGGAAAATATGACGCATTGAATCTCACAGACCCAGCGAGGCTTGTGGTGGATGTGTGGGGAGTCAGTAAGGGATTCAAGCCGCGGGTTATCCCTGTGGAGATGTCTGGGGTAGCCAGGATCCGGGTGGGTGAGCACGCAAAAGAAGGAAAACTGCGCTTCGTGCTTGACCTTGAGGCCGAGACGGTGCCTCCCTATGTGTTTGATGTCAGAGATGATCGCTTGATTGTCACACTTGGCGTGAAAGGACCCAGTGAGATTACCGTAAAGGGGACCCCCGAACCTGTGGAGAAGGCAGTAGAACCTGCCGTGGAACCGGCGGCAGAGGTTGTTCCGACTCCGGCCATAGAGCCCGCGGCAGAGGTTGTTCCGACTCCGGCCATAGAGCCTGTCGCAGAGGCCGCCCCGGTGCCCCCACCTGTCCCTGTCATATCGGATATACGCTACCGGACCGAGGAGGGCGGCGGCGCAGTCCTGATCATCGCCGATTCTCCAGTGGCATATTCGGTTTCCCAACCGGATTCCCGCCATCTTATTGTGGATCTGGATAAGGCGAAACTTCCGACCCGCCTCGTCAGGAGCAAGGATACGAGGGATGTCGGGGGGCCTTTGCTGGCGCTCAGTTCCTTTAATCCAAAGGGTAAGAATGGGGCAAGGGTCAGCCTGACGTACGAAGAGGGAACACAGTTCCAGGTGGAACAGACTGGAATAACTCTTACGGTTGTTTTAGCCTCGCCTGCCACGGAAGAGGCGGCGGCCGTGCCCCAGGCCATACCCCAGGAAGCGCCCCAGGGCATCAAGGGTAAGCCGGCTGAAGCCGCGTCCAGATCCCGGGCACAGGCGGCTGTGTCCCAGGAGGCCAACGGCGCCTCCATGCAGGCGACAGAGATTGCCAAGGGACCGAAGTATACGGGGGATTTGATGACCCTGGATTTCAAGAATGCGGATGTTCTCAATGTCCTGAGGCTTATCGCTGAGGTCAGCGGCCTGAACATCATTACAGGCGACAATGTCGGCGGTAAAATCAGCATGAGGATGGTCAACGTTCCATGGGACCAGGCGCTTAACGTGATTCTGGAGACAAAAGGCCTTGGGCAGATCCGCCAGGGCAACGTTGTCAGAATCGCACCTCTCGCTCAGATCGAAAAAGAACGTAATGCCGCACTGACGGCCAAAAAAGCCCAGGAACAGGTGGAAGATCTGATCCTGAAGATTATCCCCCTGAGTTATGCCAAGGCTGGAGACGTTGTCAGCCAGCTGACCCCGTTTCTCGGCTCCAGGGGCAGTATCAATACGGATGCCAGGACCAACTCCCTTATTGTCAAGGACGTGAAGAGGAACATTAGAAAGATCGAGGGCCTTGTCGCCGATCTGGACATACCTACCCCACAGGTCCGTATTGAGGCGAGAATCGTTATCGTGGATGAATCATGGTCCAGAAACCTCGGTATCAAGTGGGGCGGTCATGCCGCTACCAGCGGGGGAACAGAAATATTCGGCAACGCGGGAGTGAGCGATGCGTCCTACGGCGGTGGGGATTTTGCGGTTAATCTGCCTGCATCCAACCCGACGTCCATCTTGGGAGTGTCCTTCGGGTCGGTGGGAAGCTTTACAAATCTAGATCTGAGGCTCAGCGTCATGGAGCAGGCCAACAAGGGCAAGATTATTTCGAGCCCGACCCTTATGGTTATTCAGAACCAGGAGGCGTCCATCGAGGTTAACAACCCATTCCCTGAGAACCGGACCTCCACCAGCGTGGACACCGAAGGTGCTACCACCACCACATCGGTATCCTTCTCCGACATCTGGACGAAACTCAAAATTACTCCGCAGGTGACGAGCAACGATGATATTTTCATGAGTGTTTCTGTTGAAAAGGACAGCAAGGGGCAGCAGGCCACCTTTGAGAACAACACCTACACCGGCGTAAATTCTCATAAGCTCGACACCAAGATCATTGTAAAAAACAACGGGACCGCCGTAATCGGCGGGGTGTACACAGAGAATAAACAAGATAGCAAAAGCAGCGTTCCTTTCCTGTCCAAGGTTCCTCTCCTGGGCAATCTTTTCAAAAGCACCGCAAAAGAAAAGAACAAGGAAGAGCTGCTCATTTTCATTAACGCTTCCATAGTCAAGAATTAGGGGTTTTTCAGGGCACCTCGAACTAACTGCCATGGAGGCAGTATCCCGCAAAAAGCGCATCCGAACTTTCAGCGGATGCGTTTTTTTTAAGGAGGAATATTAGATGCTACGTTTTCTTACTGCGGGTGAGTCCCATGGCGAATCGCTCACGGCCATCGTGGAGGGGTTCCCTGCCGGTTTTAATGTTGAATCCGAGGCCATTGACAGGGAGCTTGTCCGACGGCAAAAAGGTTATGGCAGGGGCCAGAGGATGCAGATCGAAAGCGATCGGGTTGAGATTATGTCGGGTGTCAGAGGAGGTAAAAGCCTTGGAACACCCATCGCCATGCGTATTCGCAACAGGGATTGGGAAAACTGGAAGACCGTCATGGCCGTAGACGCCGGACAGGTTGAAGCCAGGACGGTTACCCGGCCACGGCCCGGCCATGCGGATCTTGCCGGGGGGATAAAGTACGCCCACAAGGATTTTCGTAATGTTCTCGAAAGGGCCAGCGCCAGGGAAACTGCAGCTCGAGTGGCCGTTGGATCGCTGGGAAGGATTCTCCTGGAAAAATTCCATATTTACGTGTTGGGGCATGTTCTTTCCATCGGAGGGGTCGGCGGATCGAAGGTAAAATTGACCAGACCGCAGCAGGGACAGGAAATTGAAAACTCTCCCGTGCGGTGTCTGGACCGGAGGGCGGAAACGGCTTTTATCAAGAGGATCGAGAAAGCCGAAGCTGAGGGGGAAACCCTTGGAGGGGTCATGGAAATCCAGGCATTCGGGGTCCCGGTCGGTCTCGGAAGTTATGTCCATTGGGACCGACGGCTCGATGGAGACCTGGCCAGGGCAGTCATGAGTATCCCCGCAATAAAGGGGGTGGAAATCGGCCTTGGTTTTTCCGGATCTGATCTTGAGGGATCGCAGGTTCATGACCCCATCAGTTTTCGGGAGAAAAAGGGGTTTTTCCGTGAGACCAACAGGGCCGGGGGGATTGAGGGAGGGGTTTCCAACGGGGAAGTCATTGTAGTAAAAGCGGCCATGAAACCTATCCCGACCCTCGCTTCACCCCTCTCTTCGGTTCACTTTCTCAGCAAAAGGCCGACGTCGGCAGCTGTTGAGAGGTCCGATGTAACTGCTGTTCCAGCGGCCTGTGTCATTGCCGAGGCCGTGATTGCTTTTGTGCTGGCCCAACATATGTGCCTGAAATTCGGTGGAGATTCCCTGGAGGAGATGCAGAAAAATCTCAACAGTTACCTGGATTACGTTAAAAGCCTTTGAATACTGTTTTCATAACCGGGTTTATGGGTTCCGGAAAAACGACCGTGGGCCGGATACTTTCTCATCTTACCGGCGATGTTTTCGTAGACCTCGATGAGGAGATTGTCCGCCGATCCGGGATGGCCATCGCTCAGATTTTCGCCATGCACGGTGAAGAATATTTCAGGCAGATGGAGTCGGCCATTTTAATGGAATTAGCCTCGAAGGGCGGAATTCTGGCCCTCGGCGGCGGCGCCGTTATTGATGCCGGTTCACGAAAGTTGATTATGAAATCCGGCACTGTCGTTTATCTGCGAGCATCAGCCGCTACGCTCATCGGGAGGCTGAGGGACGGGTCCGCATCGAGGCCCCTTCTCGCAAGTGCCGTTCTCGATGATTTTGTTCCCACAATGCTGCGGGAGCGTTCCGCTGTATATGAGGATGCCCACTTGATAATCGACACGGATTCTCTTACACCCCGGCAGGTTGCCGACCTGGTCATTAACAAAATGGGGAGGAGTATCCGGTGATGCGCATGAACGGGGTCATAGATGTACGGTTGGGTTCCCGGGCCTACCCGATACGGGTCGAGCCAGGAGCGTGGAACCTTCTTCCGGAATTTTTAGGGGCGAGAACGACAGGATCAAGAGTAATTGTTGTAACCGATGAGCGTGTAGGTTCACATTATCTTGATCGCCTGAACAAGGCGCTGGGTCACACCTCCTATGGAATTGATATCCACACCATCCCGGAGGGTGAGGGGAGCAAATCGTTTTCCGAGGTCGAACGATTGTGCCGGAGGATGGCCTCCCTTGGTCTTGAAAGGGGAGACCTTGTCATTGCAATGGGCGGTGGGGTCGTTGGAGACCTCGCCGGATTGGCGGCGTCTCTCTACCTCAGGGGGGTCGGGTTGGTCCAGCTTCCCACCTCCCTCCTGGCGATGGTTGACAGCAGCGTCGGTGGGAAAACCGGGATAAATATCAGGGAGGGCAAGAACCTTGTGGGGACCTTCCATCAGCCCGAGGCAGTATTTATCGATACCCGGGTGCTGGGAACACTGGACGACCGGGACTGGTTCTCCGGAATGGCCGAGGTTTTGAAAACAGCCCTGGCCCTTGATCGGCAGCTTTTTGATTACCTTGAGGGATATTCGGATCTTGGGCCTCTAGGCGGAGTTGACGTCGTGCGGGTGATAACTGTTTCCTGCCTCAGAAAGGCTGAGGTGGTGGAGGAAGATGAGAGGGAATCAGGCACGCGGAGGGTTCTTAATTTCGGCCATACCCTGGCCCATGCACTGGAAGCATCCTCCGGGTATGGGACCTTCCGCCATGGCGAAGCAGTTGCGCTTGGGATGAGAGGAGCCATCATGCTGTCGGGCGAGATGTGTGGGCTTGCCATGACGGAGATGAGACGGGCGCTGGCCATGGTGGACCGAATACCGGTTCCAGGGACCGTTAACCTGCGCGGCCTGAGCGGTTTTATGTCCAGGGATAAAAAGAGCATAGGCGGGAAAATCATGACCGTTCTTATCAGCGAAATCGGCCAGGCACAGGTTGTTCCCCTGGAGGATGCCGGAATCCTGGTCGATACTCTCTCCCGGATGGGCATTGGTGATTGACTTGATAATTCGTTTCCAATAGCATCTTTTGACAGGCCCGCAAAAAGGCAACTAATTGTTTTTTGCGAAGTCATCAATACTTGCGTTTGGCGTTTAAACAGTGTGGAGGACTCCATGGGTGACCAGGACATCCAACGTTATGAGCAGATGTTGGCCGATGATCCAGGATCAAGGGTTTTTGCCCCCTTGGCCGACGCCTACCGTAAAGCAAACCGGCTGGATGAGGCGATTCGAGCTGCAAGGGCGGGGCTGAGGCACAATCCCCATTACAGCGGCGGCCTGGTGGTTCTGGGTAGGGCGCTGTTCGAGAAAGGTGAAATCAGTCCGGCGTTAGAGGCCATCCAGAAAGCTGTGGATGAGGCTCCGGAAAACTATCTTGCGCAAAAGACCCTGGCAAAAATATCCATGGAACAAGGGGAGAATGCCCGCGCCCTGCGAGCCCTTCAGGCCGCCATTCTGCTGAGTCCAGAGGACATGGAGATCCAGTCGGACATAGAAAATCTGCAGGGCAAGGTCACCCACCCCGGCGGCATCAATTTTTCCTCAGATGACCTCGCCGAAGAGCCGTCCGCACCCCCTGAACCGCAGGAGCCCGGGATGCCGGATCTCGAACCCCTGTCGGAGGGGATCGGTTCCGCTGACTCTTTCCAGACACCCGGTCCCGAAGCGGCTGTGACAGCTGTGGAGGTTTCCGACATGGAATTACCGGAATTTCTCAGTGATCTGTCCGCCTTGACCAACCCTTCTACAGAGGATATTCGCGATATCGACATTATTCCGGAAGCTGTCGCCTCCCCGGATGTCGTTCACCCTGATGAACAACCTTCATCCCCGGCGGCCGAAGACGAAATCTTTACCGAGACCCTTGCGGATCTCTACGCCCAGCAGGGGGCTCCTGATGAGGCTGCTCACATCTACGAACAGCTTCTCGATGAGAAGCCGGCTGACGAAGAAATAAACGAAAAACTTCGCTCCGTAGAGGAGCATCAGACAGGCAGGGCCGCCTCTAGCCCAGCTGCGGACGTCCCTGGCCCGGCCGCGGAGATTGTACAGGGCATTCCGGAAGCGGCTTCCCCGCTGGAAAATCGGCCCGGGAGCTCCCGGGATCCGCTTCAAGTCCTCACAGACTGGCTCGATAAAGCGGAAAGGATGAAAAGCCGATGATTTTCCAGACTGTGCTAGATGAGATCGTCCAACGTGCTGAGGGGGTGCTGGGGGTGGTTATTATGGGGATGGACGGTATCGCCATCGGTGAGCATATCGTCGATCCATCCTGCAGCATCCAGACTGTGGGCATTGAATATGCCACCGCCATCAAAAGTATTCAGAACGCTGCCGGATCCCTTTCGGCCGGGGATGTTCATGAGGTTATTATAAATACTACCAGCAATGTAATCCTGCTCAGGCTGATAACCCCTGAATATTTTGTTGCTCTGGCGATGACGCCTGATGGGAACCACGGGAAGGCCAGATACCTGTTGCGTATGGCCATGCCCCAACTTGTTGAGGAGTTTCGATGAGAAAAATTCTCATTGTCCAGGGTCCTAACCTTAATCTCCTGGGAAGCCGTGAAAGGCAGTTTTACGGGTCTGCAACCCTTGGCGAGGTTCACGCCCAACTACGGGAGAGGGGCCGGCAGGAAGGTTTGGACGTTGTGGATTTTCAATCCAATCACGAGGGCGACATTGTTGATGTTATTCAGGGAGCGCCTGCAAAAGGCTTTGAGGCGATTATCATAAATCCGGCGGCCTATACGCATACCAGCGTCGCCATTCGGGACGCCCTCATCGCCGTGGAGCTTCCCTATTTTGAGGTTCATATCTCCAACATTCAATCAAGGGAGGATTTTCGGCAAATATCCCTCGTTTCCGAGGGGGCTTCCGGCATCGTATCCGGTTTTGGGCCATTCGGGTATACCCTCGCCCTTCTTGGAGCTGCGCAGATCCTTGATGGCACACACCCAAAGGGAGGAGAGGACTTTTGATCGCGACCAATCAATTCAGAAAGGGATTGAAAATAGAGTTGGATGGCGAGCCTTTTATTGTTGCCGACTTCCAGCACGTAAAGCCCGGCAAGGGTGGTGCGTTTGTAAGAACCAGGCTAAAAAGCCTGGTTACCGGAAACGTCCTGGATCGGACCTTCCGATCGGGCGACAAGGTTAAAAGGCCCGACTTTGAAGAGAAGGAAATGCAGTACCTTTACAGTGATGAGAACGGCTTTAACTTTATGGACACAAACACATACGATCAGATCTGTATCCCCGGGGATGAACTTGGGGATTCGAAAGGGTTTCTGTCGGAACAGTTATCAGTCACTGTTCAGATGTTTAATGGGAGGCCGATCGGGATGGAACTCCCAATATTTGTCGAGCTCCAGATCACCAGGTCTGACCCCGGGGTAAAGGGTGACACGGCCTCCGGAGCGACCAAACCGGCGGAGTTGGAGACGGGGGCCGTC
The DNA here is from genome assembly GCA_002897695.1 of bacterium BMS3Abin14. Classification (NCBI taxonomy): domain Bacteria; species bacterium BMS3Abin14. The sequence continues at coordinate 28,820 of BDTG01000033.1, read as the reverse complement.
ATTCAGGTGCCCCTCTTTGTCGAAGAGGGACAGGTTGTCAAGATCGATACCAGGACAGGCGAATATATTGAGCGTGTTAGATAAGGAGGGGTAGTTCCATGGAATTGAAAGAGATCAGGGAGATCCTTAAATTGATCGAAAAGTTTGGAATTCAGGATTTCACCCTGCAAAGGGGAGACACAAAGGTCAGGATTCGTAAGGGAGGGGCCGAAAGCGGCAGGGTAATGGCGCCGGTTTCCCAGACCCCACCCTCTTCCGAACCCGTTTCGGGTTCCATTACACCTCCGGTGTCCCCTGAACCATCGGAATCCCTCACCGTTGGAGAAAACCAGTTCTTGGTTACCTCTCCTATCGTTGGAACTTTCTACAGGGCGTCCGCTCCTGACAAACCGGCCTACGTTGAGGTTGGACAGGTTGCCGGAAAGGGAACAGTGCTCTGCATTGTCGAGGCGATGAAGATCATGAACGAGATCGAATGTGAGGTCAGCGGCAAGGTGTCGGCGATTCTGGTGGAGAACGCACAGCCTGTCGAGTACGGCGAGCCCCTCTTCATAATCGATCTGGCGTAGTTATGCCCCGACTCTTCTCAAAAATCCTGATTGCAAACCGTGGTGAGATCGCTCTGAGGGTGATCAGAGCGTGCAGGGAACTTGGTGTCAAGACTGTGGCTGTTTTCTCCGACGCTGACAGGGACGCGCTGCACACGCGATTTGCCGATGAAAGTATCTGCATCGGGCCTGCCAACAGCCTGCAAAGCTATCTGAACATTCCGGCCATTATCAGTGCGGCGGAGGTCTCGGATGCCGAGGCCATCCATCCCGGTTATGGGTTTCTTGCTGAAAATCCTGAGTTCGCCGAGGTATGTGAGGCCAGCGGCATAAAGTTTATCGGCCCTGAATCGGCCCATATCCGAACCATGGGGAATAAAATTATGGCGAGGGCCCTGGCGGTCAGGGCAAAACTGCCGATTCTGGCCGGCGGTGTCGGTGGACTTGATGATCCTGAGGATGCCCTGGAAAGCGCAAGAAACCTTGGGTTTCCGGTGATTATCAAAGCGGCCGCCGGTGGAGGCGGGCGTGGGATCAGGGTCGTCCATTCCGAGGCCTCGTTTCGCGCATCCTTTTCCATGGCACAGTCCGAAGCCGGCGCCTCATTCAACAACCCCGAGGTATACGTGGAGCGTTTTATTGAGTCGCCACGGCATATCGAATTCCAGATTCTTGCGGACACACACGGAAATATCATCCACCTTGGGGAACGGGACTGCAGCATCCAGAGGCGCTATCAGAAACTGATCGAGGAGAGCCCTTCGCCCATGTTGGACGAGGACCTCAGAGAAAGGATGGGCAAGGCTGCCATTGCTGTTACGAAGGAGGCCGGATACGTCAATGCCGGCACTGTCGAATTTCTCGTCGATAAGGACATGAACTTCTACTTTATGGAGATGAATACACGCATTCAGGTGGAGCATCCGGTTACGGAATGCGTCACCGGCCTTGACCTCGTCAAGGAGCAAATTCGCATCAGCGCCGGGTTTCACCTGGCCTGGGAGCAGAAGGATGTAAGGTTTCAGGGCCATGCCATTGAGTGCCGTATCAATGCTGAGGACCCTGATGACTTTCGGCCGAACCCCGGCACAATACGTTTCTATTACGCTCCAGGCGGGCCGGGAATCCGTGTCGATTCAGCTGCTTATGAATCCTACTATATTCCCCCTTACTACGATTCCATGATCGCCAAACTTATCGCGCATGGACGTGACAGGGAGGAGGCTCTGGCCAGGATGCGCAGGGCGCTGGAGGAATTCGTTATAGAGGGGGTTAAGACGACAATTCCCTTCCATCTGAGGGTACTCAGCGAAACGAAGTTCCAGCGGGGCGAGTATGGCACGGACTTCCTTGAGAAGATGTTATCCTGATTGACTTGAGCTTTCTTATCTGTAGTGGTTTGTGTTAGTATCTCATGCTGCTTGGGGGATAACTGAAACAGGTGATATTACACATGGTTGTGAAAGATGGCTAGCAAGGAAAAGCTGCTTCAACAGGCGCAGAAACTCCTTTCAAAAGGAAGCCTGGATAAGGCGGTCAAGGTTTTTCAGCAGTTGGTGGACCTTGAGCCCCAAAACCAGAGGAGCGTGCTTCGGCTTGCAGAGCTCCTTGCCAAAACCGGCAGAAAAGCTGCGGCTGTAGAGCAGTATGAGAAGGTCGCGGAGATCCATGTCAAAGAGGATTTTATACCAAAAGCTATCGCCGTTTACCGAACCGTGGTGCGCATTGACCCAGAGCGTCTGTCCGCTTATGAGAGGTTAGCCGAACTTTATAAAAAACAGGGGCTTGAAGCTGAGGCGCTGGCTCAGCTTCAGAACATCTTCGAGCTGTATAGTAAGAGCGGGGATGTTCCCAGGCAGACCGAGGTGCTCAGAGTCATGGTGGATATGGATTCTGAAAACCTCGGGTTCCAGGTGCGCCTCGGTGAGATATTGGCCAAATCAGGTAATAGGAAGGAAGCCGCGAAGGCTTTTGCTGCTGCAGCCACCACCCTTAGCCGCAGAGGGTTTCACGATCGGGCCTCGGAATTATTCGAGAAGATTGTTGCCCTCGATCCCGATAACATCGGTATTCGTGAGGAGCTGTGTTCACACTTTCTGGAGAGCGGACATTACAAGGAAGCCAAGAACGAGATCGAGTCCATTCTCAAGATCAGACCGGATGATCCGCGAATGATCCTTCTCCTTGGCCGGATTAATTTCCAACTGGGGGAAGACGGTAAGGCCGAGGAGTGTGTTTCACGGTCCCTGTCGCTGTTCAGGGAAACCGGCCAGCTGGAGCAGGTGATGGGGGAATATCTTTTTGTGGCCCAGACCCACCTGAGGAACGGTGAACTGAAGCAGGCAGAGATTTTTTTCAGACAGATAATCGAGGTTGATCCCGAACAGAGCATTGCTGTTCGGGGTCTGGCGGATGTCTTCGGCGCCGGAGGGGATACGGATTCCCAGGTCAAGGCACTGTTCGATCTGGGACATTCCCTGGAAGGGATGGAAGATTTCCGTGGTGCCGCGGAAGCCTACAGGCAAATTCTTGATGTCGCCCCTCAGATGGGTGAGGCCCGAACCGCCCTGGAAAATCTGGGAAGTCTGGAAGATGAGGCCGACCTTCAGGATATCATCCAGCCCCTGGGCCTTGCCGATGAGGTGTCTCCCGCCAATCTTGATGATGGTGGTTCGGAGTTCGATGTTGAACCCCTGTCTCTGGACGGGTTCGAGGACCTCGTGGAGGCCGGGGGCGTGGAGGCTGACGAATTCTCACAGCCTGAGGTTGTTGAATTTGAGATTGACGCGGAGCTTGAAACAGAGTTCCAGGCAGAACCCGATGCGGCACCCGGGGCGGAGCCCGAAATAGAGGGCTTGCCGGGGGAACTTGAGGAGGAACTGCCGGAAATTGTCATTGAGGATATTGATCCTGTCTCAGAACCTGCATCTGAGTCCCCATCCCCTGATTCAATGCCTGCACCGCCCGAATCGCGTGATCTTGTACCGGAAGACACCCTCATTGAGGCGGACGTCTATCTTCGATACGGCCTTCACGACAAGGCGCTCGATATTCTTGCCGATCTTGAAACCAGGTTTCCAGGGAGGATAGATGTCCTGGAAAAGCTTCTGGAAGTTCAGATGGAGGTAGCCCCGGAAAGGGTGCCTGCCACTACCGGAAACCTCATAGAGGCGCTGACCGACCAGGGCGACCTGGACAAGGCGGACAGTGTTTACAGGAGGATTGCCCAGGCTTTTCCCGACCTCGAGGGATTGGAGGAGGTTGCCGGCCTGCTCCGGGAGGCTTCTGCTGAGGTTCCATCTGAAGCCCCGATTGATGATGTTCAGCCGGAGCCTTTGGACGGCTCTTCCGAATCCGATGCACAGCTTGCTGAGGACCCGTTTGCCGATGACATGGAAGAGGCGGATTTCTACATTTCTCAAGGACTCGAGGAGGATGCAGAAAGGGTTTATACTGCTATTTTGGAAAAGTCGCCGGACCATCAGGGCGCTTTCCAGGCCCTTGCAAATCTAAAAGGGCAGGCAATCGAAATGGAGGCCCCTCAGAAACCGGGAAGCGCGAAACCGCATCCGGATGTAAGCCCGGATACAGTGCCGACGAGAGGGAAACTCACCATAGAGGATTCTGTCCCGGAGGCCGGCGGGTTTCTGGATCTGGCTGCGGAGTTGAGGTCCGAACTCGCCGATGAATTTGATGAACCCGCTCCTGCCGTCGGCGATCAGGATGGCCCCATTACATTTGAGGAGATCTTCGCTGAGTTCAAAAAAGGAATTGCTGATACTCTTGGCGCTGAGGAGTACGAGACCCACTATAACCTGGGCATTGCCTATAAGGATATGGGTCTGTTTGATGATGCCATTGGGGAACTTGAAACCGCCACCGGCGACCCAGCGCTGCTGACGGACAGCATGTGCCTTATCGCCATGTGTTTTGTGGAAAAACAGGACTACGATTCGGCTGCCAAGACCATCGATAAGGCCCTCGAATCATCTCCCGAAAAGAGTGTGCCTGGGCTCACTTTCCAGATGGGACAGATCAGAGAGCAGCAGGAGATGTGGGATTCGGCCCTTGATGCCTATGAAAAGGTTAAGAATCTGGACCCGGATTTCGATGATATCGACAAAACAATAGAACGGGCTGGAAAACGGTGTGGGAACGATTTGAAAGGGAAAAGCGCGGAGGATGCCCTCCAGGAGGGAGGCCTTGATGACCTGCTGTGCGATCTTATCAAGGAGGTTGAGGGAATGGCTCAGGAGGAGACCGAAGGTGCACCTTCGGATAGCGATAGGGGGTCTTCTCCCAATGTAAAGAAGAACCGTGTTTCCTACCTGTAAGAATTCCCGGGAAAGGGAGATCCGCTTTGAGTTACCTGGATTTTTTTCGGCTTCATACAGAACCGTTTAATAACGCTCCCAACGAACGTTTCTATTACAACAGCGCTCAGCATGCCCGTGCCCTGACCCGGATCATGTACGTTGCCGAAACCATGAAGGGGTTTGCGGTTGTGGTGGGCGATATCGGCACAGGCAAGACCACCCTGGCAAGGAAGGTGCTCGATAGCCTTCCCGATGAGGCCTACGAGTCTGCGCTGCTTATTATTCTCCATGGTGAGGTATCTCCTGAATGGCTTCTTCGTAGAGTTGCCGGTCAACTCGGGGTCGAACAGCCGGGGAATGACAAGATCCAGATTATAGGCCAGCTTTACCGGCGCCTTCTTCAGCTTCACCAGATGGGCAAAAAAGCCGTAGTCCTTATTGATGAGGCGCAGATGCTCAGTTCCAAACAGATTATGGAAGAGTTTCGCGGGTTGCTTAACCTGGAGGTAACCGCCCACAAGCTGGTTACGTTCATCTTCTTCGGACTTCCCGAACTGGAACATAATCTAGCTTTGGATCCGCCCCTCCTCCAGAGGGTGGCCATGAAAATCCGTCTGTCGACCCTGTCTGAGGATGCGACGAAGGCCTATATCGCCCATCGGCTGGCTATCGCCGGAAACAGGGATGAGCTCTTTACGGACAACGCTGTGGCGAGGGTATACAGCTGTTCCGGAGGCTTTCCGAGAAAGATCAACATCCTCTGCGACAATGCCCTTTTTCAGGGATTTCTGATGCGGCGAAGGATCGTGGATGCGGCCATAGTGGACGAGATGGCCCTCGACCTCGGATTTGCCCCGCAGCCTCTCCTGGAGCAGGCAGTGCCGTCCGTTGACCTTTCGCCCGACTGGGTCCCCGGAGATGAGGTGGTGTCTCTTGATGAGGGTATTTCTCCCAACCCCGTGGCTGGAGATCCGGACGAGGAGGATATTGACGCCAGATTCGATGAGTTTTTTACGGAAACCTTCGAGGGGGACAAGTGAATCCTGGAATTGTTTGCCCTTTCCTTTACAAAACCGGTGTCTTGCACTACTATCTTTTCCCTCAGCGGGCATAACTCAGCTGGTAGAGTGTCAGCTTCCCAAGCTGAAAGTCGCGGGTTCGAATCCCGTTGCCCGCTCCAAAGAATCCCCCCGGCCCAGGCGCGTCTATGTATGTGGTTGGGCCTTTTTTTGGACCCCACGCAGTCTGAAGAGCCTTTTTACGAGGTTATCCACCAATGATAGATCTTCATTCCCATATCCTCCCCGGGCTTGATGACGGTCCTGATGAAATGGACGGCTCAATAGCCATCGTCAAGGTCCTGGCGGAGTTGGGATTTGTTCACCTGTTTGCCACCCCCCACCACCGACTATCTACATGGAGGAGCCTGGAACCCGGCGTTGTGGAGGCCGGCGCCATGCGTCTGGAGTCCTTCGCCCGAAAAAAAGGGTTCTCCGTTCAAATCCATCCCGGGATGGAATACGACCTTGATGAAAGCATGGAAGATCGCGTGGCGGATCGCCCTGGTAACGCCGGCCATGTCCTTGTGGACCTGGGATTTTACCATTGTCCACAGAACCTTGCGGAAATGCTCGCACCGGTGCAGAAATCGGGAATCCAGGTTATCGTTGTTCACCCCGAACGGAATAACGATCTGCTGGATGAGGTGGACACGATGGAAGCCATCGAGGCTCTTGGAATCAGATTTCTCGGCAATCTCGGCAGTCTCGGTGGAATGTACGGAAAAGAGATCCGCCGGCGCGGAATGAGGTATCTTGAGGGAGGACGCTACTGGGCGCTGGCCACCGATATCCATCGGGCGCGCCAGGCAGGTTTGCTCGAAAGGGGGATGAGAGAAGCCGAGCGGATAGTTGGGTCCGAAGGGATGAAGCGCCTTCTGAGTGAGCATCCCATGGATCTTGTACGCGGACTGGAGGTAAACAAGTGAGAGGGTCGTTGTCGAAAATAGTCGCCAGTGCACTTAATGACTGCGCCGAGGGGAAGTTGCCCTCTGGAATAGATCTCCCGCCCGTGGTAATTGAGTTGACTCGCGACAGGAGGTTTGGAGATTATTCCACTAATGCCGCCATGATTTTGTCCTCTCGCATTAACGCAAACCCAAGGGCTCTGGCCGCGGATCTGGCCGAAAGAATCTTTAAGGCCGACGGTGGAAGAACCCTGGAAAAAGTGGATGTCGCCGGTCCCGGATTTGTCAATTTTACCATGGCCGCATCCTGTTGGGCCAGGGCACTCAGGACGGTTCTCAGGGATGGCAGGAAATTTGCTGAAGGGGCCATCGGCCATGGTAAAAAGGTCATGGTGGAGTTTGTCAGCGCGAATCCGACGGGCCCGCTTCATGTCGGCCATGGGCGCGGAGCAGTTCTCGGTGATACACTTGCCAACCTGCTTGAGTCGTCCGGATTCGAGGTCAAGAGGGAATACTACGTCAATGATGCCGGCAATCAGATCAGGACCCTGGGCCATTCGGTCTACGCAAGGTATCTCGATCTTTCCGGAGAACCCGGGACTTTTCCGGAAGGAGGCTACCTGGGCGAGTACATAAAGGAATTTGCTCTGGATCTCCTGAACACCGCTGGAGATAAATATCGGGTGATGGATAAGGATGAGGCCATCGATGAGATCGCCGGCTACGCCGCAGGGAGAATTCTGAAAGATATAAGGGAGGATCTGGAGGAGTTCGGTGTCCGGTTTGACGTCTGGTTTTCAGAGAAGGAGCTTTTTGACGGAGGTGAGGTCAGGGAGACCCTGGAATCTCTGGAAAATGAGGGTTATCTTTATCGCGATGAGGGCGCTCTCTGGTTCAGGTCCACTGACGATGATGATGACAAGGACAGGGTTGTTATCAAGGCGGACGGTTCTCTGACCTATTTTGCCTCGGATGTGGCCTATCACCGAAACAAGTTCAATCGTGGTTTCGACAGGGTCATCAATATATGGGGCGCCGATCACCATGGTTACGTGGCCCGAATGAAGGCCGGCGTCCGGGCTCTTGGGAGGAGCAGCGATGACATCCAGATCCTCCTCGTTCAGCTTGTGAACCTTTTAAGAAAGGGTAAACCTGTCGCAATGTCCACCCGTGCCGGAGAGTTCGTGACCCTCCGCGAGGTCAGGAATGAGGTTGGCCGTGATGCGGCCCGATTCATCTTCCTCACCAGAAAGGCCGACAGTAAACTGGATTTCGACCTGGAACTGGCCAAGGAACGCAGCAACGACAATCCGGTTTTTTACGTGCAGTACGCCCATGCCAGGATCTGCAGCATCCTGCGCAACGCCCGCGATAACGGTATTCGTGAGTCAGCATGTGCCGGTGCAGACCTTTCATTACTGTCGCTGCCTGAAGAGAGAGAGCTGTTGCGGCATGTCGCTTCTCTTCCTGACGTGATCGAAGGGGCCGCCCTGGCCATGGAGCCCCACAGGTTGACCACGTATCTTAACGCCATCGCGGCTACCTGGCACAGTTACTACAATCACCACAGAGTGCTGACCGATGATCCTGATCTGACTGTCGCCAGGCTGGCGCTCGTGATCGGGGTCCGTACCGCTATCGCCAAGGCCCTTTCCATCCTGGGAGTATCCGCCCCCGAGAGGATGTGATGTAACCGTGGCAAGGGTAAAAAAAACCACGCAGCCTCGTGACCTGGTACGTTTTTCACCTAAACAGTTCAGCGCTGCTGTGGCCTTCGTCGTGCTTCTCATTAGTGCGGCCTTCCTGACGGGTTACCTTCTGGGGGGCAAATCCGCCAAAAAAAACATCCGGGACCCCGTCGCCTCCAGGATAGGCCATGATGCCGGGAATGGTGAGGATAATCTGAAAGCAGGGAACAGCCGGTCGAAGGCTAAGAATGCGACCACTATTACCTTCTATGCTGCCCTGACGAGGAAGGAAGGCAACAGGAGAAAGATCCCACAGGCGGGCGCCAAAGAAAAACATGTTCCCAGGCCTGTCCAGGCGTCCGCTCAGGTTGGGAAGCCCGGAGAGCCCCTCGGTGGAACGGTAATCCAGGTGGGTTCCTACAGGGACCGCGGGGCGGCCGAGCAATTTCTCAAAGGACTGGCCGATTCGGGCTACCGTGGGGCAGTGGTCAGGGCCGATCTGGGACCGCGCGGGGTGTGGTACCGTGTCAGGCTGGGTCCATACGGATCGATCATGGACGCTCGAAAGGCTCTGTCCACATTGAAGACAAAAAAGGCCATCAGGGGGTTTCTGGTAAAGCCCGGCGCCTAGGTGCCGGGCAGGCTGTGGGGAACCCCCCCCTCCGCTGGTTTAAGGATTTACTTTAGTTTCCTTGACAGAACCCATTGAAGTTCCTATATTTTAAGAGTATTGAAAAAAAGTGCATGGCTTTGAACCCGGTTTTCTCACGCTCGCTCGTCCCATCGGAAACGTGACTCGCTAAAGACGCAAAGGACGCAATGGGGTACGCATTATTTCAATGGCCAACGGGGAACTGACAAAAACTTTCAGGGAACTTGAGGAAGCAGTCGACCTTCTTTTGAAGCGTTCCGAGAGGTCGCGTCGCGCGTCCGGGGAGCGGGGCCTGCCACGTGCGGCGAGTTTCGCCGTGGATCGCCCAACCGGAGCGATGAGCGATGAGGCCGTTCAACTCATCAGAAGGGCACTTCAGAGGTTGAAATCATTGTGATCTGTCCGCTGTTGATGCCTTCGTAAAAAGTCCATCAGCAGGGCCGATAAACACATCTGACAGGAGTTCATGGGGTGTCCGGACGAGTTGATGTGGAGATTTTTGGGAAGGTCTACACCGTTAGAGGTGACAAGGATCCGGAATACGTCCGCAAGGTTGCCGAGTATGTGGATAGAAAAATGCGGGAGATCTCGGAGGTCACTGAAACCGTTTCCACCTCCCGCATTGCCATCCTGGCTTCGCTGAACATCGCTGATGAGTTGTTCGCAATGTTTGATGAGGCGGACGACCTTAAGGCCATGATGCGGCAATTGGCAAAAAAGGTCCAGGAAGCATCCTGAACTGTCCCCCGATTCCCCTTGATGGACGCCCCCTATTTTGGTAGATTGTAGGTGACCCCTGCCCTGTCAGTGGAGACCTGTTTACTTTTGAACCAACACACGGAGTAAGGGATTCCTGTCGAGGACATGGTGAGCAAGTTCGCCCTGAGCGGAAAGCCTGAAGTGTCCCGCGGGGAACCCACTTGGTCGAGCAGGTTCAATTGTCTAACTTGACCACTACGTTGGGTGGGGGTTTTAACAAACATCTGGACCGGATCGGGAGGTCCGTTGAGTCCAGTTCAAAATAATACTTGAGGAATACAACCACATTCGATGGTTTGTTTTGGTGGGTCCTGAAGGCCCTTGACCATGTTGCAGCTTGAATATCAGGGCCGGATCTTTTTTAGGACGGCATTATCCGGATGGGTTTTTGCCCTCCGGGGTGCGATAGAGGTGAATAACCTCCTTCAAGTTTGAGCTGGTTCCCAACCGGACCTCATCGGCATGTCAGGCGGTTTTGTATCCGCAGCGCAGATGAGGTTGTCTTGTCAAAATACCTGATTGAAAAAAAAGAGAGGGTCCGTGAGCGGATGAAAAAAATCCGACAGGGGCTCAGTCACTCTCAAATAAGGAGAGGAAGCCAGGCCGTAGCCGGGAAGGCCCTTTCTCGCGATGATGTCAGGTCGGCCGATCTGTTCTGCACGTACGCTTCCGTCGGGGGTGAGATTGAAACTGATGAAATAATACTTTCCCTGATTGAGGAAGGTAAAACAGTCGCGGTACCGGACTGGGAAGGGTGGAGGACAGGTTCCGGCCTGAGGATAATTCAGATCAACGGGGCACGCGACCTGTTGACTGATCAGCGGATTGTCCCACAACCTCGAATCCGCATGGACCGGATTATCCCGGTTGAGCGGGTGGATATCTTTTTCGTCCCGGGACTTGCATTCGACCTGTCAGGCAACCGAATCGGCATGGGAGGGGGATATTTCGACCGTCTCCTGGCCCTCGCCTCTCCATCGTCAATCATGCTCGGACTTGCCCATGATTTTCAGGTGATCGAAAACCTTCCCACCGGAGACCGCGATATACCCGTTAACCACGTCATTACTCCCCGCCGCGTGGAAAACCGGCAGGATTTTCATAAAATAGAGGAGGTACAGAACAGATGAGCGCAGACTACAGCTTAGTCACTTCCGCAGTTCTGTTGGCAGTTGGACTAGCGGCCGGTTGCCTCGTTGCCATCCTGGTCCAGGTTCTCACCGGCAAAGGGAAAAATAACCGCGCTGCTGCAATGATTGAGGACGCTAAACGACAGGCCGACAGCTTGCGCAAGGAGGCGGAGATCGAGGCTAAGGAGGTTTTGTTCCAGTCCAGGGCCCGTTTCGAGGAGGAGGCAAAGGAGGAAAAGGTTGAACTGCATCGAATGGAAAAGAGGCTCATCCAGCGGGAGGAGCATATGGACAGAAAATTTGAGAGCCTTGATAAAAAAGAGCTGGATATCATGAACAGGGAGAAATCGGTCGCAGGGCAGCAGCGGGCGCTGTCGGAGAAGGAAAAGGAGTATGCGGGATTGCTTGATGAGCAGCGTTCCCGGCTGGAGACCATTTCCGAAATGACGGCCGGGAGGGCAAAAGAGGAACTCAAGAGCATGATGATCGAAGAGGCTCGATTCGAAGCGGCAAAAAGCATCAAGCTTCTCGAGGCCGAAGCCAAAGAAACCGCGGATAAAAAGGCTAGAGAGATCATCAGCCTTGCGGTTCAACGCTATGCCGGGGACTATATCGCTGAAAGGGCTGTCAGTGTGGTCAGCCTCCCAAACGATGAAATGAAGGGCCGGATTATCGGGCGTGAAGGAAGAAACATTCGATCCTTCGAGAACGCCACTGGAGTGGATCTGATAGTTGATGACACTCCGGAGGCGGTTGTTCTCTCTGTTTTTGATCCCATCCGGAGAGAGATCGCCAGGATCGCCCTTGAGAGGTTGATCTCCGATGGCCGGATTCACCCGGCCAGGATCGAGGAGGTCGTCAAAAAAGTTTCTGCTGAGATTGAGACCGCCATCAGAGAGGAAGGGGAGAAAGCCGCCTTTGACCTTGGTGTTCATGGAATTAATCCCGAGCTCATCCGCCTGATCGGCAAACTCAAATACAGGACCAGCTATGCCCAGAATGTGCTTAACCATTCCCTGGAGGTGGCCTTCCTGTGCGGTATTATGGCCAGTGAGCTGGGGTTGAACGAAAAGGACGCCAAAAGGGTCGGCTTCCTGCATGATGTCGGCAAAGCTGTAGACCATGAAGTGGAAGGTTCCCACGCACTTATCGGCGCGGAGCTTTGCAGGAAGTATGGGGAATCACGCAAAATTATTAACGCCGTCGCCGCCCATCACGACGAGGTAAAGGCGGGGTCGATTGAAGCTATCCTGGTCCAGGCTGCCGATGCGCTTTCCGCGGCACGGCCGGGAGCCAGAAGGGAGATGCTGGAAACATATATCAAGCGGCTGGAGGATCTGGAGAATATAGCAGTATCGTTCAAGGGTGTGGAGAAGAGCTATGCTATTCAGGCGGGCCGCGAGGTCCGGATTATGGTGGAATCAAGCCAGATTGATGACGACCAGTCCGCCATCCTGGCCAGGGAGGTGGCTGACCGTATTGAGAATGAGCTTGCCTATCCTGGGCAGATAAAAGTGACGGTGATTCGAGAGACCCGTGCGGTGGATTACGCAAAGTAGTTGGAATACTCAGGGAGACCGGGGTTAACGATATGACCAATTCCGGGGTAAAAATTCTTGTTATCGGGGATGTGGTGGGAAAACCGGGGCGCAGGGCAGTACGCGAACTCCTCGACGGTCTCATCGATACCTGCCGGATCGATCTCACCGTTGCCAATGTTGAGAATGCCGCCGGAGGTTTTGGGATTACTTATGATTCCCTCACCGAGCTGTTCGATGCCGGCGTGGATGTCATGACCACGGGCAACCACGTCTGGGATAAGAAGGAGGCTTTGAACCTCCTCGAATCGGCAGAGTATGTTCTGCGCCCGGCCAACTATCCCCCCGGAGTGCCGGGCAAGGGATGGTGTGTGGCCCGGACGCCGGGCGGAGTTGAAGTGGCCGTATTAAACATCTCCGGCCGTGTTTTCATGAGCGCCCTTGATTGCCCTTTCAGAAGAGCTGATGATTTTCTGGAGAAGGATGCCCCCGGGATTGCCTGCACTCTGGTGGATTTCCACGCCGAGGCCACCTCTGAAAAAAGAGCTCTCTCAATCTATCTTGATGGGCGCGTAAGCGCGCTGTTCGGGACGCATACACACGTCCCTACGGCCGATGAACGGGTTCTCCCCGGTGGAACTGCCTACATTACCGATGTAGGTATGACGGGGAACGATGAGGGCTCGGTTATTGGGATCGAATACGAGGCTGCGAGGTGCCGTTTCCTGACCCAGATGCCCTCGCGTTTTAACCTGGCAAAGGGAATTCCCACCCTCAATGGGGCCATAATTACTCTGGACCCTGGAACGGGCCGCGCCCTGAGCATCCAGCGGGTTGCCAAATCACTTGACCGATCGGTTTCCCCTTGACGAAATTACCGTGGGCAGACCGGGAACTCTGACAGTCACCGAGCTGACCAGGCTTGTTAAGGGAGCCCTCCAGGCGGGGTTTCCTCCCCTGTGGGTTGAGGGGGAAATTGCCGATTTTCGGCCCTCTCCAAGCGGCCATCTCTATCTTAATCTCAAGGACCGATATTCACAGCTAAGGGTTGTGATGTTTCGAAGAGAAGCGTCCCGTCTGCCTTTTATCCCGGAGGATGGGATGCAGGTCCTGGTTTTCGGGACACTTGGCGTGTATGAGAGAAGGGGTGTCTACCAGTTCGTTGCCACGGAAATCGAACCCCGTGGGTTGGGGGCCCTTCGTGAGGCCATTGATCAACTCCGAAAGCGCCTGGAGAGTGAAGGGCTGTTTGCCAGGGACCAAAAGCGGTCTCTGCCGTCGTACCCCAGGACAATCGGCGTGGTTACATCCCCCACCGGAGCGGCCATAAGGGATATTCTGAGAGTTTTTTACGAGAGGGAATCCTCCGTCAATGTTGTCCTGTCGCCGGCGCTGGTTCAGGGGGCGCAGGCCCCGGAATCCATCCTTGCCGCCATGGAGAACATAACCGGTTTGCCTGAGGTTGATGCCATTATAATAGGGCGAGGGGGCGGTTCCTTCGAGGATCTTCTGGCATTTTCGGACGAGAGGGTGGTCAGAGCGGTGGCGTCATGCCCTGTTCCGATCATCTCTGCGGTGGGGCATGAAATAGATATGGCATTGACTGATCTATGCGCGGATGTCCGTGCGCCGACCCCTTCGGCGGCGGCCGAGATGGTGGCGAAAAGCAGGAAAGAGACTGACGCGATACTTTCGAACCTTGCCTACAGGCTTGGTTCCCGGGTACATCTGATATTGAAAGGCGCGCAGGGGAGATTGTCGGGAGCTGATGCGAAGCTCGTACACCCGCGCCACCTCCTTGAGCAGGGCAGGATGAGGATAGATGATCTCACTTACCGCCTGACTGTTCCCGTTCGCTCCCGGGTTGAAAGGTGCCGGTCCCGTCTTCTGAGGCTTGAGGGAAAGCTTGATTCTCTGGGGCCCCAGGCGGTTCTTGACAGGGGATATGCTGTCGTGAGGAAGGACGGTGGACGTGTGGTGACCGCAGCCCATGAGGTTAATGAGGGTGAAATGCTCTCCGTTGATCTGTCAAGGGGCAGAATCAGGGCACGGGTGGTGAAATAGGCCCAACGTCCAACGTCCAATGTCCAACGAGCAAGGCGCAGCGACATCCTGCGTGGGACAAAAAAACCCCGTGGCCATTGTGACCACGGGGTTTTTTATCATCAAAGAGATGGATTTTAGTACATTCCGGGAACGCCTGCGGGAGGCATGCCACCGGGCATGGCGTCCTTCTCCTCGGGTTTGTCAACTACACTGGCCTCGGTGGTCAGGAGCAGGCCTGCTATGGAAGCCGCGTTCTGAAGGGCCGACCGGGTGACCTTGGTCGGGTCGATTATCCCGGCCTCCAGCATGTCAACGTACTCCTCCGTTGCTGCGTCAAAGCCGTAGCTCGCCTTTTTGCTCTTCCTGACATCATTGAGGATGATGGATGGCTCGAGACCGGCATTGGATACGATCTGTCTGAGGGGCTCTTCAAGCGCCTTCCGGATGATGGAGATACCCACCTGCTGATCATCGTTGGCAACCTCGAGTTTGTCCAACCCCTTCATGGCTCGGAGGTATGCTACCCCGCCTCCGGGAACAATGCCTTCCTCGACGGCGGCCCTGGTGGCGTTGAGGGCGTCCTCAACCCTTGCCTTCTTTTCCTTCATCTCGGTTTCGGTGGCTGCACCGACCTTGACGACGGCCACGCCGCCGACCAGTTTGGCCAGTCTTTCCTGGAGTTTCTCGCAGTCGTAGTCCGATGTGGTCTCCTCGATCTGTGTCCGGATCTGGCCGACACGCCCTTCTATGTCTTTCTTGGCCCCGTCGCCGTCTATGATGGTGGTATTATCCTTGTTGATGTTGATTCGCTTGGCCTGACCGAGGTCCTCAAGAGTTACCGCCTCGAGTTTGATCCCGATATCTTCAGAGATTACACGGCCTCCGGTAAGGGTGGCGATATCTTCAAGCATGGCCTTTCGCCTGTCGCCAAAGCCCGGAGCCTTGACGGCTGCAGCAGTGATGGTGCCGCGAATCTTGTTAACCACAAGCGTCGCAAGAGCCTCTCCTTCGAGATCCTCGGCGATAATCATGAGGGGCTTACCCGCGCGGGCAACCTGCTCGAGAATGGGAATGAGGTCCTTCATCGCGCTGATTTTCTTGTCGAAGATAAGAATATAGGGGTCTTCGAGGTCGACAACCATCCGCTCGGCATCGGTGACGAAATATGGCGACAGATAACCACGGTCAAACTGCATTCCGTCCACCACCTCCAGAGAGGTCTCCATCCCTTTTGCTTCCTCGACCGTGATCACGCCTTCCTTGCCGACCTTGCTCATTGCCTCGGCGATGATGTCGCCGATAGATGAGTCATTGTTGGCTGAGATGGTGCCCACCTGAGAGACTTCTTTCTGTTCCTTGGTGGGTTTGCTCATCTTCTTGAGTTCACTCACCACTGATATCACGGCAGCGTCCATGCCCCTTTTGACATCCATGGGGTTGGCGCCGGCCGTGACGTTTTTCACGCCGTCACGGAACATGGCCTGTGCCAGAATGGTGGCTGTCGTGGTGCCGTCACCGGCAATGTCCGACGTTTTGCTTGCCACCTCCTTGACCATCTGGGCGCCCAGGTTTTCAAATCTGTCCTCAACCTCAATCTCCTTGGCCACGGTCACACCGTCCTTGGTTACCGTCGGGGAACCGAAGGATTTCTCAATAATGACATTTCTTCCCTTGGGACCGAGCGTCACCCTGACCGTGTCGGCCAGGATATTGACACCACTGAGGAGTTGCTTCCTGGTGTCCTCATCAAACGAAATTAATTTTGCCATCAGACTGAACCTCCTTTAAACTTTAGTTTGGTGTTGTTATTTTACAATCACTCCAAGGATGTCATCCTCACGCATGATGAGGTAATCCTCCTCGTCTATCTTGACATCGGTTCCCGCGTACTTTCCGAAAAGGATCTTCTCCCCAACCTTCACGTCCAGGGCACGCTGGCTGCCATCCTCCATGACTTTCCCTTTGCCGACGGCGACAACCTTTCCCTCCATGGGCTTTTCCTTGGCCGTGTCAGGGATGATGATGCCTCCCTTGGTCTTGAGTGTTTCCTCGAGTCTTTTGACAAGAATCCGGTCCTGCAATGGTCTGATTTTCATCTTGCGTTCTCCTCCTTGCAATTCAAAATAAAATGTTGCTGTGAATTCCTTCTTCACCTTCGCGCTGTCGGTCTGGACAGAACCCACCCTTTCCGGTTCCCATCCGCTGGACCTGCACTCACCCTTGAGTGCCGACACGGTGGGAATATAACCAGCTGTTTTTAAAAATCAAGGGGCTGCATGAAAAATCCTTGATTATCAGGTCTTGATTAAAATTCGGTTATTCCGATAGAATGACAAGCTGGAATGGTTGGACAATCCTTCAGGACCTATCCTCAATAGATAAGGGGAACTCCTTGATCGCCCTGTTGAAGACGCTGATCCGGAAATATGTTCTGACCGGGTTCCTGGTGCTCATCCCGGTGTTTTTAACCGGGTGGGTCCTCGTTACCCTCTTCAGAATTACCGACAAGGCGCTGGCATTGATTCCCCGCGCCTATCGCCCTGAGACCTTGATCGGATTCAAAATTCCCGGTCTGGGAATGGTAATATCTTTCCTCCTCGTGTTTATCCTGGGCGCCTTTGTCGCCAATGTGATCGGGAGGAAACTTCTCGCGGCAGGGGAGAAACTGCTGGAAAAGATCCCCCTTGTACGGTGGTTTTACTTTTCATCCAAACAACTTCTCGAGGCCGTTTTCACCAAGGAAGGGGACAGCTTCCGGCGCGTTGTCCTCATCGAATATCCCAGAAAGGGGCTTTACAGCATTGGTTTTGTGACGGGTGAATCGAAAGGGGAGGTGGACCGAAAAGTCCCCGGCCCTTCCCTCACCGTTTTTATCCCTACCACCCCAAACCCGACATCCGGTTTTCTGTACATTGTCCCTGAGACGGAAACGATCCCTCTCAGTTGGAGCGTTGAGGATGCTTTTCGAATGGTGGTTTCAGCCGGAGTCATTCAACCTCCCACGGCAAATCAATTCCCCGGTTCCTCCCAATCAGCCGGAGGTCCCCTTCGATGAGATCCCTGATTGTCCTCTTTCTGACCGCCATGCTGGTATCTCCCCTTGTGTCGCGGGCGGATGGAAGCGAATCTCCCGGACGCAGTTTGACGATCATCAAGCCGGCCGCAGGTCCAAGCCGCCTCAATCCGGCTTTCGAGCTCATAATGGAGAAGCTGGATAACGACCTTCATTACGTTGCCTCCTCACCGTTTCGGCTTACCCCCAAGGGGACTGCCGTCCTTGGACTGACTTTTCTTGCCTCCATTTTTCTTCTTGACAACGATGGGAAGATGCTCGGTGACCTCTCCGGAAGACAGAGTAATTTCCAGAATGACTATTATGACGCCTTTCGCGATCTGGGGGATAATATTCTTCAGATTACCGCGGGCGCCTATCTCATCGGATACCTCAGGGAAAATGTGGATATCAAGTCCGCCGCCCTCATGAGCCTGGAAGCCGCAGCCTTGACATCCCTCTTTGGAGGGGCCGCGGAGTTTATCCTCGGGAGAAATGGCCCCGGATCAACGTACAGCCCGAAAGATTTCAAACCCTTTTCCGGTTTTGGGTCCATGCCTGACATGGATACTGCGATGACATTTTCCACCGCAAGCGTGCTAGCATATGGTCAGGGAACCTTCTCTACGGTAATGTATTACACCTTGGCCACCGGTGTGGGACTTGCCCAGGTCTACTTTGAGGACGCATGGCCTTCAGACGTTTTTCTCGGGGCAATATTGGGCACGGCTATCGGAAGAACGGTCGCCTATCTGTCCTCATCCGACAACAATGGATCGGTGAGTATTGTCCCGATGTCGGTTACAGGCGTTTATCACGCCATGGGGGTAAAGGTCGTTTACAGTTTTTAGCGATTTTTTACCAGGCGCCGGGCTAGCGGGGTCCCCCGGGTTTGAAAATGTACTTGACGAAATCAATGGAAGAAAATACCCTTAGGAGTTGGATAATAACTGAAAAAGGGGGTTTATCTTGTCCATGAGACTTTCTACCAAGAGCCGTTATGGCGTCCGGGCCCTGTTCGACATTGCATACCACTCCGTCGGACTTCCTTCGCAGATCAAGGATATTTCAAGAAGGCAGCAGATCAGCCCGAGGTATCTGGAACAGATTTTTCAGAAACTCAAGAAGGCCGGCATCCTGGGGAGCAAGAGGGGGCCGAGCGGCGGTTATTTTTTGCTGAAAGAACCGGCGCATATCAGCATGGGCGACATTATCCGTGCTACGGAAGGCCCGTTTGAGCTGGTTTTTTGCGTCGGTGATAGCCCCGACAGGAAGTGCCCGCGTAAAGATGAATGCGTCGCAACGGGAATGTGGAAAAAGATCAGCGGGCAGATCGAAGAATTCTTCGACACCATTACCATTGCCAACCTCTGCGATGAGGCGAAAGACCTGGGTGTTGAGAGGGAGTACGACCACCCCTATACCTATAACATCTGATTCGGGCCATAACGCGGTCCGTTATTCCCTTCCGGGGACCGGAACAATGAGCAACACGTATCCTCATGGTGATTTCCATGGCCGTCTCAGCCCGGAGTTGATTCGGCTCTGCTCCGTTCTCAGGGATGTCCGGCGGGCGCTGGTGGCTTTCTCCGGCGGTGTGGACAGCTCTTTTCTGCTTCGTTACACCGTTGATGTTCTCGGCCGGGATTCTGTACTCGCGGTAACGGTCCGCACTCCTTTGCTCCCGCAGGGAGAAGCGGAAGGGGCGTTAGAGCTTGCCCGCTCATGGGGGGTCCAGGCCAGTTCCATCCAGATGGATCCCCTGTCAGAGCCGAGTGTTGCCCGCAATACCCCGGACAGATGCTATCTGTGCAAAAAACTCATCTTTACCCGCTTGTCCGGGATGGCAAAGCACAAGCGTATTCCCTGGATCCTTGACGGGACCAACGCCGATGATGGTAGCGGATTCAGACCGGGCATCAAAGCTCTCGATGAACTGGGAATCAGGAGCCCCCTCCGGGAAGCCGGACTCACCAAGGATCAGATCAGGTCGGAAAGCGAGAGATTGGGGATGCCAACCTGGGATCGGCCGTCATCGCCCTGCCTCGCTACCCGGTTTCCCTATGGAAATCCCATCAGCCTGGAGGCTGTCGCCAGGGTGGACAGGGGTGAAAAATACCTGAAATCACTGGGGTTCGGTGTCGTAAGAGTTCGGGTCCACGGTGATGTGGCAAGGGTGGAGGTGCCTGCTGACCGGATCGGTGATCTTGTCCGGGAGGGGATCCGGGAGGGGATAGTCGCTGTCTTTAAAGAGATAGGATTTCGCTATATTACCTTTGATCTGCAGGGTTTCCGTTCGGGAAGCATGGACGAGGTCCTACAGCCTGTTGATTAGATCAAGCGACAGCGGTCCCGGTTACGGTTCCATCCGTCGCCCATCAGGCCGGCGTCCGGTGTCCTGGAGTGTCCTCATTCTCATGCCTCTTTTGCTTTCGGTGTTCAACGGATGTGCCGGTATCGGGCATCCGGTCGGCCCGGGGACGAGCTATGAAAACCGTTTGACTCTCGCTGTGGGATACATCCGCTCCGCTGAGGGCCCGCGGGCCGTAGAGGTTCTTAAGGAGGCAGCGTCCCAACTGCCTGAACGTCCCGAAGCTTATGCCATGCTGGGGGATATATTCCATTCCGATGGTAATCTTGAGAAGGCGGTGGAGGAATACCGTCGAGCTATCGAAAAAGGTGAGGAAGATCCGGTTGTCTGGAACAACCTGGCATGGTTAGAATCCGATCTGGGCTATAACGGGGCTGCTCTTTTTCATATTGAAAAAGCTATTGAAATGGTTCCGTTTCCGCTTTACCCCTATCTGGACACGCGTGCCCGGATTCTCGGGGCCATGGGAAACATTGAAGAAGCGCGGAAGAGCGCCGCCATGGCCTTGCGCCTCACACCAGCCTCCGATATGCGGATGCGGCGGGCGCTGAGGAAGTTTCTCGACAAGCTGAATGTCGGGGAAGCCGGCAGGTGAATCGGTGGAAGAGCAGCTGAAATCCTACATACACAGGCTCAGTCTGGATTATCCCGACCGATTTGTCGGCGGCAAGGGGCACAGAAAAACATTTGAGTATCTCTACCGGACACTGCGTTCATGTGGGCTTTGGGTGAACGTTCAGCCGTTTACGGCTGACATCCACGTTCCACACAGGTGGTCCCTGGAGGTCGATATCGGTCAGGGGTACGAAAAGGTCGAGACGCTTCCGGGTATAGGTTCCCCTTCAATCCGCAGAATGGAGTATGAAATTCTCCCCGTCGGACATGCGCGTGAGGAGGATTACGAGTCACTGAACAATACTGAGGGCAAGGTCCACCTGGCCATGCTCTGGAAAAGTCATGAGACAGCCAAAATCCGTGAGGCTGCCATGAGGGGCGCTTCAGCCCTGATATGGTACAATAACTATATCGATGAACTTTATTCGGGAGCATGCGACTATATCCTTGCCCCCATCCCCGGTTTCGCTATACGCAAATCGGTGGCCCTCAGGGTGATCGAGGCGGGCGGCGCCAGGGTAAGGCTCCGCTGCAGTTCCAAAAGGCGAAGGATCCGGTGCCGGAATCTGGAGGCCGGGTACGATGGGGACAACGGGCGCCATGCCCTTCTCACCGCTCATTATGATACCAGACCCCACACCCCGGGGGCCAGCGATGATGCCTCCGGTGTCGCCGTCATGCTCGCCTTTATCCGGTCCGGATACGGACGGGACCTTCCGGTGAAGCTTCGTTATCTTTTCGCCGACTGCGAGGAGGAGGGATGTATCGGAGCGGAACAGTTTGCCGCCCAGCGTTACAGGGCCAACCTCCTCAAAGTGACATCCTGTGTGGTGAACCTTGACGCCGTCGGGTGGCCCAACCTCTGCGTCATCACGCGCGACAGGGACGCCGTGATGGATGACGGGCTTTCCCATCTGGCCTGTGATGTTCTGCAGGGCCTGGGTTACACCGCCGAGCGTGTTCGTTCCAAAACCGGCAAAAGCAACCATACCCCGTTCGCCCTTCGCGGTGTCCCATCCCTCTGGTTGTCGGATTATCCCAATTACATCCGTCATTCCAGCATCGACAATGCCTTTAACGTCGATTACCCGACAATGTCGCTGGTCACCGAGTCCTTGCGACTGATCTTCCGGGAGCTGGATTAATATGGAATATTGGGTTCCGCCCCGGGCACAGCGCTTTCTGGTACGATCCGTTTTCGCGATTGGTGTTTTTCTCTGGACGCTTTTCACCAGGCACCCCCTGGGTGTGGCGGGCGTCAGAATAATTGTACTGGGATACCTTGCCTTCTCGGCCGCGGTCTATCTGTGGGATCAGTTCGGGCGCCGGGGCAGTTCAGGGGAGAAGGAATTTCTGGTCTACCTTGATATCCTTTTTGTCGGGTTCCTGATCTATCTGACCGGAGGGTCCGACAGCGAGTTCTACCTGCTCCTGTATTTCATACTGGCCTTAAGGGCGCCTTTCGTCAAATGGACACGCGTCCTGAGTATCTCCGCCGGCAGCACTGTGGTTTACATCACGTCCATCCTCTCGACCTGGAACCACGCCTACTGGTTTGACCTTGTAATAAGGGGCTGCCTGTTCTGGTTTTTAGCGCTTCTCCTCAGAATCATCGCCCGAAGGTCCATTGAGGAAAGGGAACGGGCGGAGCGGTTGGCCCGGGAGCTCGCCGCAACTCACGACGAGGTTCGGCGCTATACGGCGGCCCTTGAGAAGGCCAACGCCATTGGGGAAAAGCGGCTCGCGGAGATCACTATCCTGCACGAGTTTCTCCTGGATGCCCGGGAGGTGGACGATTATGAGAAGTTGTATGACATTGTGTTTAAATATGTCCGCCGAATCAGCGATGCCCCGTGGATCTTCCTGCTGAACAGGAGGAATCCCGAGAGAGGCCAGGTGGTTGTCCGGTCATGGGGAAACCCTCCCGCCCCTGTCGTAAAGTTGATAAGGTCTGATGGACTTTATCCGGAATTCGGCTGTGAGGGCCTGGAAAGGGAGGTTGATCTGCCGGATGCCGGGAAGGCCGTAATCCTGGGGTTCGCCCATTGTCATGAGAACCGTTCGTCCGTGACCCTTATTCTTGTCTTTCCGGAAGGACAGGTTAAGCCGGAAAAGGAGAAAACGGGGGTCCTCTCCGCCTTCATGCACAGCGTGGAGAGTGAGTTGGAGCTTCACCGCCTGGGGAAACGGCTTGTAGCATCCAATGAAAGTCTTTCCGAGAGCAATAGTCATCTGATGCGTCTCCAGGAATTTCAGCTCGAACTGAGTCGGGCCTTCCTGTCCCACAGGGAGATAGGGCCGGTCATCCAGGGGATACAGGAGATCATGGCCAAGGAGCTCTTCGAGCTGGATCGCCTCAACCTCTTTATGCCGAACTGGGGGACGGGAATGCTCGAGTGCAAGACCTCCGTCGGCATAGAAAACTATCCCCAGGACGAGATCAAGGTCCCCATGGATGATCGGGGAGGCGCCATCTCCAGAGCTTTTCGAGATGGAAAAACAATCTATTTTGACGGCAATAAGCCTGTTCCGCCGGAATATCGACTGGCCGAGCCGTACAGCAGGATACCCGCTATTCGATCCCGAATCTTTGTCATCGTTCCGCTTTTGAGCCACGAGGGGAAGGTTGTCGGAGTCATCGGCGCGGACAGGAAATATACCCACAGGCCAATTCCGTCCGAGACCATCAACCTGTTGGAGTTTTTCGCACGCCACGTGGCCATGGTTCTTTCCATTCAGATGATCAGGGATTAGAACCGGGCACTCATTCCCGGGGCGAAAACCTTTTTGAAAGATGAGGCGATATGACAACACTGTTTAAAGAAAACGAAAAGTTCAACAGGACCTTTCTTCTCAAGGCGATCTCTTCGGGAAAAACGAGGGGTGGAAAACCCTTCGTCACCCTGACCCTCGGAACCCCCCAACAGGATTTTGAGGGGCGTCTCTGGGATACTGATCTGGAAACCCTTCCGTCCCTTCTCCCCGGGGACCCCGTGAACGCTGCGGGTACAGCAGTTCTCTACCAGGAGCGAATCCAGCTCAAAGTGGACAGGATCGCCGGGGAAACCTCCGCCATAGATCCGCGTTCCCTCTATCCGTCATCGGAATTTTCGGAGGAGGAATTGGGAATATCCTGGAGAAAATGGGTGAAGAAAATTACCGATGAAAACCTCAATGCCCTCTTTGCGGCGATAGAGAGAGATGGCGCTTTCATGAAAGATTTTCTCCGTTCTCCGGCGGCGGTTACAATGCATCACGCCCGCATAGGAGGCCTCGCGGAACACAGTCTCGGGGTATGTGCCCTGGCCGGCGCTGTGGGAGAGAAATACACATGGCTGAGACCTGACATCCTTATTGCGGGGGCGCTCCTGCATGACATTGGAAAGGTAAGGGAGTACGAGATTGCCCGCGCTTTTCAGGTCTCCACCGAAGGTCGGCTCATGGGCCATATTGCCCTTGGGATCCCCATGCTGAAGAGCTACATCGAAAAGGTCCCGGGTTTTCCTGAGGCCCTCGCCCTGGAGCTTTACCACATCATCCTCAGCCATCATGGTAAACTGGAACTGGGTTCGCCAAAAGCCCCTTCGATCCCTGAAGCGCTGGTGGTCCACTATGCTGATGACCTGGACGCGAAGCTGGATATGCTCAGGGCGTCGCGGATATCATCATCCCGGGAGGGGGCCGGAGATCCTCCGGGGGAGTACGTCAGGGGCCTCGGCAGATTTTTTCTGTTTCCGGGGGATGAAAAGCCGGTTATCCGGAAGAACCCGTCCGGGAAAACGGGAGCAGACGATCAGGGGAAGCTGTTTTGACGGGGACTGACTCGATGAGAGGGCGTGTTTACACCATCGTGCCGGCTGCCGGCTCCGCGGTCCGAATGGGGTTGGGCTACAGCAAGGCATACCTGGACGTTTCAGGCGTTCCCCTCCTGGCCCGCACCTTGAGATCGCTCCTGAAAAGCCGCCACATCGATTCCGTTACCGTTGCCGTCCGTCCCGATGAGGTTGATCTGTGCATGAGGGAGGTAGTCAGAAAATATTCCCTCCAGGATGATGTCTCCGTTATCGGAGGGGGAGAGGAAAGGCGGCACACCGTGTGGGAACTGCTGATGAAGATCCCGGCGGACCGGGACATTGTTCTGATACATGATGGGGGCCGGCCCTTCGTATCTGAGCGCCTCATCGGTGATGTGCTGGCCGCGGCCGCTGAGTGGGGGGCCGCTCTCGCCGCGATGCCGGCCACGGATACCGTAAAAATATCCGATGACGGGGGTGAAACGGCAGCCGGTACAATAGGGAGGGAGAAGGTGTTTCTGGCCCAGACCCCTCAGGCCTTCCATCGGGATCTGATCCTGGCGGCGCACAAGAGGGCGATAAAGGGGAGTATCTCGGCCACCGACGACTCATCCCTGATCGAGGAGACGGGCCATGAGACCAGACTTGTGGAGGGTGATCCCGGGAACATAAAGATCACGACCCTGAACGACCTCGATCTGGCAAGGTGGATCATTCAGAAAGGAGGGCCGGATAATGGATGACCGGACCCGCACGGGGATCGGCTTTGACTCCCATAGGCTGATCGTGGGCAGGGCTCTTGTCCTCGGTGGTGTGCGAATTCCTTATGAAATGGGTCTGGAAGGGCATTCTGACGCGGATGTCCTCACCCACGCCCTTATGGATGCCCTCCTGGGCGCTGCGGGCATGGGGGATTTGGGAGGGCATTTTCCCGACACCGATGACAGGTACAAAGGGGCTGACAGCCTTACACTGCTTAAAAAGGTCCTCGGCCTGCTGAGAGGGGATGGTTGGGAGGCCGTCAACGTGGATGCCACCCTCCTTGCAGAGCGTCCCAAAATGGGCCCGTTCATCCCCCGGATGATCCTGAAGCTGGAGAATGCCGGGTTGGGGCCGGGCACGGTTAACATCAAGGCCACGACCGGTGAGGGGATGGGGTTCGTGGGGCGGGGTGAGGGCCTTGCGGCCATCGCCGTCGCATTGATCAGGAGGAAAAGCAGACGATAGGCAATGGGGAAAGGCAGGTTTGAGGTTTGAGGTTTGAGGTTTGAGGTTAAAACCAGGAACCAGGCACTGGACTAACCACTTAACGGGAGTTTCTATGACCCTTCGCATATACAACACCCTGACCGGCCGTAAGGAGGAGTTCGTTCCAATCAATCCCCCCGGTGTAGGTATATATACCTGCGGTGTGACGGTCTACGACTACTGTCATATCGGGCACGCCAGGGCCGCGGTGGCTTTTGATATGGTCCGAAGGTACATGGAGTTTAAAGGCTACGACGTGACCTTCGTCAGGAACTACACCGACATTGACGACAAGATCATCAAAAAAAGCAATGAGGAGGGCCGGGCCTGGAAAGATGTAGCCGAAACCTTCATCAGGGCCCACGATGAGGACATGGAAGCGCTTGGAGTCGGGCGTGCAGACAAGGGTCCCAGAGCCACGGAGTATATCGGGGATATCATTAAACTGGTCCAGCGGCTCGTGGACAGGGGTTACGGGTACGAGGTTGAGGGGGATGTCTACTTCGAGGTCGCCAGGTTCAAGCCGTACGGCAGGCTTTCCGGGAGAAATCCGGACGACATGAGGGCGGGGGCCAGGATTGAGGTTGATGAGCGAAAAAAAGACCCCTTGGATTTTGCCCTTTGGAAGTCCTCTAAGCCGGGCGAGCCCTGGTGGGAAAGCCCCTGGGGGCGGGGGCGTCCCGGCTGGCACATTGAGTGCTCGGCCATGTCCTCCGCCCTGCTGGGCCAGCCATTCGACATTCATGGGGGAGGAAAAGACCTCATCTTTCCTCACCATGAAAATGAGATTGCCCAGTCCGAGGCCGCAGCCGGCAGAGAGTTCGCCAGGTATTGGATGCACAACGGATTCGTCAACGTTGACAGCGAGAAGATGTCCAAATCCCTCGGCAACTTCTTTACGATCCGGGATGTGCTGAAAAAGTACAGGCCGGAAGTGGTGCGCATCTTCCTCCTCTCCACCCACTATCGCAGCCCCCTGGATTTTTCGGACCGGAACCTGGATGAGGCACAGGTCAGGTACGAGAGATTCATGAATCTTTTCGCCAGGGCTGGTCGCTATGTGCCCGATGAACGTGAGCCGGGCAGGGCGGAGGCGGAATCCCTCAGGGTTCTCGGGGATGAGGTCGAATCGGCCTTTATCCGGGCCATGGATGACGACTTCAACTCTGCGGCGGCGTTGGGCCACCTCTTTTCAGCCCTTCCTGTTGTCAACAGTGTGCTGGACCGGGCCGACTCGGAGGGGCATTCGGTGTCGGGGGGATGGAAGGGGGAAGTGGACCGGCTTTTTGTCCGTCTTGGCGGGGTGCTGGGGCTTTTTGAGGGCGGCCTTGAGGAGGGCGCGGCATATCTGGGTGTGGGCCGGGAATCAGAGGACGGCAATGCCCGGGAAGCCATGGCTCTGGCCGTCAGACGGGACGGGGCGAGAAAGGGGAAGGACTGGGCCGAGGCCGACCGACTGAGGGACCGGATTGCCGAGATGGGCTTCACAGTTCAGGATACCCCACAGGGGCCGGTTCTGGCGCCGCTTGGGCGGAAGGGATGAAAGATAACGAAGAAACCCAGATACTGACCGGTCGCCAGGCCGTCCTGGAAGCGCTGCGCAATCGCCGAAGGGCCCTTTACCGCCTTTTGATATCGCGAAAGACGGAAGCCCGGGAATTCGAGCGCCTGGCCCGCGGCCTGAATATCCCCGTCCGCCGGGAGAATTCCGCTGAACTGTCCAGGATCGCGGGACACGGCAAGCATCAGGGTGTTTTGCTTGAGTGCAGCCCACTCCCTGTGTTCTCACTGGATGAGATATTGAGGTTCGACCCCCCCGAGGGCCGGGATCTGCTTGTTCTGTGTGTCGGCATTGAGGATCCGCGGAACCTGGGCGCCATCGCCAGGTGCATGTCATTCCTGGGAGCCAGGGCCCTTCTGGTTCCGGGGAAGGGCTCATCGCCCCTCAGTCCGTCGGCCTCCCGAACCTCAGCGGGAGCAATGGAAAGCCTGCCCATCGCGGTAGTCCCCGGTGCCGCTTCGGCTTGCGTACGCCTGAAAAAAGCGGGATACTGGATGATCGGTGTAGAGACGGGGGGCGTTAGCCTGTGTGAATGGGAGGACGCAACCGGTAAAATCGTTCTGGTCCTGGGAGGGGAGGATCGCGGTTTGGGCAAGGGGGTCAGAAATCTATGCGACCTGGTGGTATCAATCCCGGGGTGCGGAACCATAGGGTCCCTTAATGTTTCCGTGGCTGCGGGCATTGTTCTTTATCATGTGACGACCCGAAGGGCCCGGACGGCGGCGGGAGAAGTGAAAACTCTGTAAAACCTGCGGAAAAAAAACTTGACAAACAGGGGCCGACCTTCTAATTAAGCGTGTTATCCTTTATTGGAAGGTATCTACCTGGAAGAGGCATGAAAATCGACCCGGACGAGGCAGAAACGGAACTCGCGCATCTCGTATTGTCGCTGGCGTAGCTCAATGGTAGAGCAGCGCATTTGTAATGCGCAGGTTGCGGGTTCGAGTCCCATCGCCAGCTCCAAAGGCCCAATTGGGTCGGGCAATATCCGGCCGGTATTATAGGGTTTCAGCAGGATTTCGGGGGAGGTGCCCGAGTGGCTAAAGGGGACGGGCTGTAAACCCGTTGGCGCTGCCTACAGTGGTTCGAATCCACTCCTCCCCACCATCTGAAATGCTCGGCGGCGCGATTGATCGGTTCGCAGGTGCCAGCTTTCAAGAGAGGGTGTTTTTCGCTCTTGGAGCGTATATTTTTTTGAGGTAAGCGGGAATAGCTCAGTTGGCTAGAGCGTCAGCCTTCCAAGCTGAGGGTCGCGGGTTCGAGTCCCGTTTCCCGCTCCAGAAAGATCTGCCCACGTAGCTCAGAGGTGGAGCACTTCCTTGGTAAGGAAGAGGCCGCCGGTTCAATCCCGGCCGTGGGCTCCATGGCGATTTTGAGGGGGATCTTTGCAAAAGCAGGCGCCGCTCCATCCGGCACGGTTAGCTCAAGGAGGAGAAGATGGCTAAGGCGAAGTATGAGAGGACGAAGCCGCACATCAACGTAGGGACGATAGGTCACGTTGACCACGGCAAGACGACGTTGACGGCAGCGATAACG